>DATCMP010000022.1:0-10734 GCA_036563365.1 Thermomicrobiales bacterium | reverse complement strand
TCGCCCGGCCACCCCTTCATCGTGGTGAACTCTCCGCTAGCTAGGCTGTGGTGCCGGTGTTGCGATCGACCTCGCCGCGCCACGCGCCCGTCTCCTGGCCGCGCGCCTCGATGAACTTCTTGAAGCGCTCCATGTCGCCTTCGATTTGTTTCTGCGGGATGCCCAGGGCGCTGCCGGCCTTCTCCACAACGCCTTCGGGCTCGTAGTCGAGCTGCAACATCACGCGGGTCGTGTTCGGATCGATATAATGGAAGGTGACGACGCCCGCGTTCGTCGCGCCGCTGGTGCTGGTCCAGGCGATCCGCTCATCGGGGATCTGCTCGCTGACCACCGCATCCCACTCTTCCGTCTTACCGGCCATAGAAGCGCGCCAGTGCATGTGCTTATCGTCGAGCTGCTTAACTTCTTCGACCTTATCCATGAATTTGGGGAACTCTTCGAACTGGGTCCACTGGTTATACGCGGTGCGGACCGGAACATTTACTTCAATCGAATGCTCAACGCGAGCCATGTCGTACTCCTTCGCCGCAATGGGGCGGCACTATGATCATCGCCTTGGTCATCGCCCGATATCGAGGCTGACATCCAACCTTGATATGAGAACAAGCATAAAATCGAATGGTGAACACCGCGGTATATATTTCGACCCAATATCGTTACGAGTAGTAAAAATGCAATAGTTTCTTCGTACTTTTGCACAGGTGAGGGACGAACTTTCGCCGCGCGATTTAGTGGGGTGGTACGAAGCGATAGCCGATCCCCCACACCGTTTGGATATAGCGTGGTTTATCGGCGTCGTCGTGCAATTTCTGTCGCAGCCTGCGGATGAAGACCTTGATGTAATGGATATCGTTGACGTACTCCGGCCCCCAGACGCGTTCGAGCAGGAGCTGGTGCGGGAGGGCAGTACCGGCATGGCGGACGAGTTCTTCCAGCAGGCGATACTCCGTTGCGGTGAGGGCGATCACCTCTCCTTCCAGGCGTACCTCATGGGTGGCGAAATTGATCGTCAGGCGATCAACCGAGAAGTCGGCCTCGCCCTCGGCGGATGGCTGTGCCGCGCGTCGCAGCAGCGCGCGTAGGCGAGCGAGCAGTTCGAGATGATCGAACGGCTTCGTGAGGTAGTCATCCGCGCCGAGATCGAGTGCGCGCACCTTATCGACGGTCGCCTCACGCGCCGTCAGCATCAGGATCGGCACGCTGGAATGCTGGCGGATTCGCTGGCAGACCTCGAAGCCATTCGGCGGGGGCATCGAGACATCGAGGATAACGATATCGGGCTGCTCCGCCTTAAAGAGGCGCAGGGCTTCCTGACCATCGGTGGCGATGAGCACCTGACAGTCGGACCAATTCATCCGCGCGGAAAAGGCAACGATCTCGGCGACGTCTTTGTCGTCTTCCGCAATCAAGAGCTTGGGTGCCATCCCTGCATCTCCCCTATCTGCTATCTTGACCAGACCGAGGCGTGACCCTGGAGCAACCAGAATAGCACCGCGAGCGGTTGCTGCGCCGACCCCTTGCTGCAACAGCAATCGCTCCGCAGCGCAATCCTCCTCGCAAGTACGCCAAGATGGGCCTGTTTCGGCGCGATAGCATGTCGCTGTGACAATGACGGGCGAATCTACCAGCCCGCGCGTGATCACATTCAGGAGATGCACCGGTGGTAGCATCGCCGATGCCGGTGAACGACACGGTAGCAGGCGTACTCATCTATCGCAAACCACGTAACGCAGATTTCATTCCCCCGTATCCACGCCCCTTTTCGTGGCGATATGCTGAACATTTGGTTGAGAGGGGTGGCGTACCCGCCAGCGCGCGGTTGCAACGAAAAGCCGACAGACCGTGGAAACGGCTGTCGGCGGGAGGTGCGGGCGGCTGGACGAATTCCGCTCAGTAATCGCTCTCGGGATCGCGATCAACGTCGGCACTCTCGGCGCGTCCACCCGTTGTGCTTGCCGCATGACCGCTGAGCGTTTGCGTTTCCAGCGTCGAAGGTGGCTCCTCGTCGAGATTCGACATCCGTAGTTCGCCTTCGTAGATTGCCCCCTCCTGGATAATCAGCGAGGCGGTGGCGACGCGACCGGTGACGCGACCGGTCGGCAGAATCTGCAACTTACCCTGGCAGAGGATTTCGCCGGTCAGGCCACCGGCGACGGTGATGTTCGCGGAGACGACCCGCGCGTCTACCTGACCGCCCTCTTCGATATAGAGGGTGCCGTCGCAGTAGACCTCGCCCTTGGCTTGCCCCTCGACGCGGAGATTCCGTGCCGTCCGTAGCACGCCGTCGAAGGCCGAACTGCGATCGATGGTACTTTCTTCACCATTACCGGTACCCTCCGGGAAGGCTATGCCACCGCGCATCGGGGTCCCTGCCGACATCGTTCCCCCCTCTATCACGACATACCCATTGCCGACGGTCGGACGCTCCATCAGCGCCCGGTCGGTGGATACCGGTGAGTATACGCAGCTAACGCACTCGTTGCAGCACCGGGCGATTTTCTTCACCGGCTGCGGCCCGTTCGCCCGGGGTCCGCATCCGCACCTGACCGCCCAGGAAGGCCCCTTCGTGAACGATGAAGCGCCCGGCGTCGATCTGACCGGAAACGCGACCGGAGGGGAGGATCTCCAGTCGCTCGCGGCAATTAATCTGCCCGTTGAGTTGCCCAGCAACGATGATCGACGCGGCGTGTACCGTCGCCTCGACTTTCGCCTCCGGGGCGATCTGTAGTTCACCCTCGGCGACGATCTTCCCTTCGAAGGCTCCTTCAATACG
Organism: Thermomicrobiales bacterium; assembly: GCA_036563365.1. GTDB lineage: Bacteria > Chloroflexota > Chloroflexia > Thermomicrobiales > CADCWN01 > CADCWN01. The sequence goes on along the minus strand of DATCMP010000022.1, from coordinate 7,961 downwards.
GATCGGCCCGGACGAATGTAATGTCCCTCGCCAGGCCGTGTCTACCGCCACCGTGGTGATCATCGGGGTCGGCTCCGCAGGCACGACCGCCTCCCATGCGGCATCCTCGCCGCCGCGCTCCTGTCGTTCGGCCCTGTCGGGGAGGGTGGGGGCCGTAGGCGTCGCCCGGCGCTCTTGGCGTGGCGTGCCGAGGAACGAATACTCGGTGTCGCGCCCCGTCGACTCGCGGCCTAGTGGCTCGTATGATGTCGGCGGCGGGTTGTAGTCCTCTGGGGTGGCCATCGGCAGGGTCGTGCGATAAGGGGAAGACTCGGCCACCTCGTCGGCCTGCTCGCCCTCTTCTTGTTCGATCCGCTGCCGTATCGCCTCGCGCATCCGACGCAGCCCTTCGTTATCGAGCTTGGTTTCTTTGCTGTCCTTGTCACGACGGAACATTGGACTCTCCTTGTACCTGGGCTGCTGCGTACCACCCGGGGGCGGTATGCTGTTGCGAGCGCTTCCCCGTTCCCCGCAGCAACTCACCGGGAAACGTCGGCTAACCGATCTTGCAACAATGCGGCCTCGTGAACCCCCTGAGGGACGATTCCCCGGAACGCTTTTCGCCCACATTGTCAAACGTATACTAACACAGCCATGTGGAAATGCAAGGCGAAAGGCGGCGAACGTACGAGACTATCAGCACTTGCAGCCATCCTCTCCGGCGGCTAGACTGCCGCAGGTAATCGTGCCGATATGGCAAGAGACTCGCAGGGTGAACGGAGGGGTTATGCGACGATCGATCGGCGTAGCGGTGGCCTGCTGGTGGCTGATCCTGGCCCTGGGGATGCTCGGTGTCGGCGTGCGCGATACCGAGCTGACCCCCGGCGCGGTGTTACTCTGCCTCCTCTTCGTCGTGGCCCCTACGGCTCTCGCGTTGCCCGCTGGTCGCGCACTCCTGGCACCACTTTGGGCGCTGGAAACGATCCTCTCTTGGTCGTTGCTGGGGGTGTTGATCGCCCTCGTCGATCCCTTCGCCCTGGGGCGAGGGTTGGCCTTCTGCCTGCTGTTGCCGCTCGTTTTCGGGGTCTTCGCCTCGCCGTCGCTCTTGTTCGCCGCCTGGCTCGCGCCCGCCCGCGCAACAGCGATCCGCCACCAGGGATATCTGCTCGCACTCTTGCCGGTCGGGCTGCTCCTGCTCCGTGGGCTCGGCGCGCTGGGGCCGTTAACCGCGCTGCTGTTCGGCCTGCCCCTCATCCTGGCCTACCTCCTCTACTGGTCGATCCAGCGCCAGCCGCAGTCGTCGATCGCGCCAGCGGCGGTGGGTGTCCCGGTGAGCGGAACGATCCCGACCGCCGATCCGGCCTCACGCTCGGTCGCTCCCCAGCCCGTATCGCTACGATCGGTTGTCGCGCTCAACACGCGCAGCCCGCTCGATTAGGGCGATTGCAGGAGTAATCGGCGTGCTGGTGCTCGGTCGTATCGAGACGCCGCGGTCTATCCCGTAACCCCTGCAACCTTTGAGACGCACCGCCCGTATCTAGGGTGACAACGGGCTCCCTGCTATACGATGGAGTGGTTGGCGCGAGGTGTTCTGGCCCCTCCGACCTGCCCGATTCTGAAATGATGCGCGGTGATGCGATGGCGATGAGTTGCCGGACTTGCGGGACGCTGAACCCCGACCACTCGACCCTCTGTGAATATTGCGGTGCGAGCCTGCCGACACCTACCCCACGGCGCGACCCTTTCGTGCAGCGCCATCCGTCTCAAAGTACACCGGCCTATCCCCCCACGATGGCCTATGCCGTATCCTACCCCGTACGCGGTGCCACCAAAGACCCTTCCGCCGGACTGCTAATCGAACTCCTCCCTGGTCTCTTCGGCTTCCTGGGGATCGGCTATCTTTGGGCCGGTGAGACGGCACTGGGCCTCGCCCTCCTGCTGGGGTATTGGGCTTTCTGGGCGATCGTTGCGGTGGTCACGATCCTGTCGTTCGGCCTGTTGCTCTGCTTCTTGCCCTTCTTTATCCTGTTGTATCTCGCCGCGCCGATCGTTTCGGCGCTCTTGTTGCAACGACGCTTGCGGTCGCGGCAGGCGGTGATAATCAATCCGTATGGCACCTCCCCCTACTGACCGTTGGCGCGATCCATCCACCGCCCCGTGTATACTCGCGCCGACGATCGGTGAACGAGAGGAGCGGTGATGGTAGCGCGCGGCAATCTTTTGATCGGACAGTCGGGCGGGGCGACGGCGGTGATCAATGCCAGTCTCGTTGGGGCGATCGAGGCGGCGGGGGGCGCACCGGAGATCGGCGCGGTCATCGGGATGCGTAACGGCATCGAGGGCCTGCTGCGCGAGGATTTGCTCGATCTCGGGCGACAGTCGGCGGCCACCCTGGCCCTGCTGCGCCGGACCCCTTCGGCGGCGCTCGGCACCGGGCGACACAAGCTCCGGGATGACGAGCTCGATCGCGCGTTGGTGCTCTTCCGGCGTCACGCGATCCGCTATTTCGTCTATATCGGCGGCAACGATTCGGCCGACACGGCGCACCGATTGCACGAGCGCGCGAGCGCGACCGGCTACGACCTCCGCGTGATCGCGGTGCCGAAGACGATCGATAACGATCTGCCGTACACCGATCATTGCCCTGGTTATGGCTCGATCGCGCGTTACCTCGCGCTCGCGACGCGTGATGCGGGGCGCGATACCGAGGCCAGCCCGCAACTCTACCCGGTCAAGATCATCGAGGTGATGGGTCGTAATGCCGGATGGGTCGCCGCCGCTTGCGCCCTGGCCCGCGAGGATGGGCGCGACGCGCCACAGCTGATTTTCCTGCCAGAGCGCCCACCCGCGTCGTTCGAGGCGCTGCTCGGCGAGATCGACGTCGCTGTGCGCGACCAGGGCTTTTGCGTGGCGATCGTCCCGGAGACGCTGCGCGACGCCGCCGGGCGACCGCTCGGCGGCGGCGAGCGCGGGTTCGTCGATCCCTTCGGCCATGCCTCGCACCCCGGCGTCGGCGCGATGGTGACCGAACGGGTCAAGGAGGATCTGGGCTTGCGGGCGCGCTATGACAAGCCCGGCACGATGGCGCGGATGTCGATCCTGGCCGCGTCGAGCGCCGACCTGGCGGAGGCCGAGCAAGCCGGGCGCGAGGCGGTGCGGCGCGCGGTCGGCGGCGAGTCCGATCTGATGATCACCTTCGAACGTATTACCGACGAGCCCTACGCGATCACCTACGGCACCGTCGCGCTCGACCGGATCGCGAATACCGAACGCTTGCTCCCAGGCGACTACATCGGGGCCGACGGCCGCTCGATCACCACGGCATTCCGCCGTTACGCCCTGCCGCTGCTGGGTGAGCCGTTACCGGCTTATGCGCGATTGGACGCGCTACCGTGGCCGGTCGCGTGAAACGACGGGCGCGCGATATGGCATGGCATAATGCCACGGGCAGAATCTGCTTGCCTTGTCCCTTGTGTTCGCTTGTCTCCGCTCGTTGACACCTCACCGTTTCGGCGCGTATACTCTCCTTTCGCCCCGCCGCAGTTCGCGACGAGGTCGTATTTTGCGCGTCTGTGATGCCGCTGGCAACGTGCGATAGCGCGATTCATGCCGGACAGGTTTGTCACCAGCGATTGTGGGCCGTCGCGGCCTGAGCGCCGCGAAGCTGTAGAGAGTGAGGAGAGTACCGTGGTCAAGCGCACCTGGCAGCCAAAGCGCCGTCCGCGTCTGCGGAAGCACGGTTTCATGACGCGGATGTTCAGCAAGAGTGGTCGCGACGTGTTGGCGCGGCGGCGGTTGAAGGGGCGTAAGCAGCTGACCGTGAGCGAGCAGCGCACCGGCAAGGCGATGAAGAAGGGCTTGGCCCGACACTAGGATAGGTGCAGGGCGCTGGCGTGGGACTTCGGTCCAGACACGTTGTCGCTTGTGTGGCTGTTCAATAGCGCGGTCGAATCGATGGAACGTCGTCTCCGCCTGCGTGCCGAAGCCGATTTCGCCCATGTCCGCTCCCAGGGGCGGTCATGGCGGGATCGGCTTTTCACATTGATCATCCTGCCGAATGATCAGCCGCATAATCGTTACGGATTCGTGGTCAGTAAGCGGGTCGGCAATGCGGTGACGCGCAATCTCGTCAAGCGACGTTTGCGCGAGATCCTCCGCGATCTCGATAGTACCGGGCGAGTCCATGCCGGGTATGATTGCCTGCTGATCGTGCGACCTGTCGTTGCCGAGGTTCCCTTCGCCGCGCTTAGTGGGAGTGTCGAGGCGCTCCTCGGCCGCGCCAAGCTCCTGCAATCGGCGCTGCACACCACCGGGGTGCCACCCGAAATATCCTGATCGCCGATCGCGGCGATCGATCTGTCCACCCCACGGCCCCACCCCGGCGCGAGCGCCGAGGCGTCGGGCAGGATGATACGAACGATGCTCTGGCTCCCGCTGGCCCTGATCAGGTTCTATCAGCGCTGGATCTCCCCCTTGTTCCCCCCCACCTGCCGTTATCACCCCACCTGTTCGCAGTATGCCTACGAAGCGATCAGCAAATATGGCGTGTTCAAGGGTGGTATCCTCGCCGCCTGGCGGATCCTGCGCTGTAATCCGTATACCAAGGGCGGGTTCGACTACGTCCCGTAGCGCACTCCGCCCCTTTCGCCCGGTAGGACTTCTGGGTGATCATTGCAACGGATACGCCCTTCATGCGTAGATAGGGGTGGCGCTGCCGGGACGGTGTGGGGTAAGCTTCTACCTTGCGACCGTGGCAATCCGGGAATAGGTGAGGGCAACATCGTCCCGTATCGCAGCGCGAATTGTGGTGTGCAGCAGTTTTGTAGCGTCTGCGGATGTGTGCCGGTAGCCGTCACGGTGATATTAAGCGGTAAGCCGCGCTATCGATGCGCGGCGGGAGGCGTCGGACAGTGCTAGGGGCCAATCTTTACCCGCTCGTTGAGTTTCCGATTTGGAGTCAATTCGTCGGCCTGATGAAGCTCGGCCTGACGACGCTGGCGAACGTCACCGGGAGTCCCGGGCTCGCGATCATCATCTTCACGGTGCTCATCAAGCTCCTGCTGACGCCGCTGACGCTGCGGACGATCAAGTCGCAGCGCGCGATGCAGGATTTGCAGCCAAAGATCAAGGCGTTGCAGAAACGCTTCGGGAGTGACCGGCAGAAACTTTCCGCCGAGACGATGCGCCTCTACCAGGAGCATAACGTCAACCCGACGGCGAGTTGTTTGCCGATCCTCTTCCAACTACCGATCTTTTGGGGGCTTTATCAGAGCCTGACGCAACTTTCTAACACGGCCGGTGGACCATTCCAGCAATCATTCCTCTGGCTTACCTCGCTCGGCGCGCCCGATGCGCTGCATATCATGCCGTTCGTCGCGGCCTTCTTCCAGCTGCTGCAAACGCGGATGTCGATGCCGACCGGCAAGTTCAAGTCGACCGATCCGCAGCAGAAGATGATGACCCAGATGATGCAATTCCTGCCGATCACCGTCATCTTCTTTGGTTGGAGCTTCCCCTCGGGCCTCGTCCTCTACTGGGCGACGCAAAGCGTTTTCGGCGCGGTGCAGCAGTACTGGATCACCGGCTGGGGCGCGCTGCGCGAGTGGCTGCCCTTCCTGCCCGAGGTGGTGCGTTACACCCCACCGGATCCCGATGCGATCGATGAGAGCCGGGTGATCGTCACCGGCGCGGATGGTGAGCGCCCGGTCCTGAAACAACGCGGCCTGATGGGGCTGATCAGCAAGCAGATCGAGAAGGTCGAGCAGCAGCGTGTCGCCGCGGAAGCGGCCGGTGCCGGTGAGACCGCGACGACGGTGAAGGCGAGCGGCGCGCGCACCAATGGCGCGAACGGTGCCGACGCCACAAGCCGCCCGCGCGTCACGGTGCAGAACTCCAAGAACCAGCGTAAGCAGGCTCGCGCCGCCGATGATGATCTCGACGAGATCGACGACGACGACGCGCAGACCGCTGCCGCGCCCGCACCCCGTGTTTCGGTCAAGAAAACCGGCCCCGCGGCTGACCGTGTCGCGGGCAATGGGGCTACCCCGAAGCGCCGCTCGTAGCACGCCGCTATCCCTGGCGTGCTATCCTTGCCAGACAGTTGTAAGATAGCGCCGGGGCGGATCAGCAACGTGATCCGCCCCGGTGTCGTCGCCGGGGGCGGGGTGCCGACGGGGGAGAAGGCAGGAGGACGGGAAGAGCATGGACCGCCGCAATAGCGTGGAGATTCAGGCGATCTCGGTCGAGGATGCAGTACGGCTGGCCCTGGAGCAGCTGGGGCGCGGGCGCGATGAGGTCGATGTCGAGATCCTCGCCGAGCCGACCGGCAGTGGCCTGGATGAGGAAGAAGCCCTGGTACGCGTCACCGTGCGCGGGCAGGCTTCGCAGCCGAGTCGTGGTGCCAACCCCGCTCCCCGTGCCGCCCGCCCGCCGAGTAGTAGCCAGCCTGGCGGCATTACCCGCGCCCCATTACCGGTCGAGCCGGCGGACGAAGAGACGCAGGTCGCCATCGATGTCACGATTGAACTGTTGGCCGCGATGGGCTTTCAGGTGCGGGTGGTGCCCCAGGCGGTGACCCCCGATGAGACCGATGGCCCGCCGACGCTCGGCGTCAACGTGCTCGGCAACGACCTCGGGATGTTGATCGGGCGACGCGGCGAACACCTTTCGCAGCTACAGTATCTGGTCAACCTGCTGGTCACGCGGCGTCTCGGCCATTGGACGCGCGTCTCCGTCGATGTCGAAGGCTACAAGCGTCGCCGCGAGGAGTCGCTGACCGGCCTCGCCGAGCGCGTGGCGCGCCAAGTCGGGCGGAGCAAGCGCGCGGTGCAACTCGAACCGATGCCCGCGAATGAGCGGCGGATTATCCACCTCGCCCTGCGCGATGACGCCGAGGTGGCGACGGAGAGCAGCGGCGAAGGCGACTTGCGGCGTGTCACGATTGTACCAAGGGGCTAACGTTCGGCCCGGCATAAACCGGCATGAGCATGATACGTGGTGAGGGGCGATGCCATCGGCATCGCCCCTGGTGCATCCTCCCGGCCGCTGAGACTCTGCAGCGATAGTTAACGCTCGACGCCCCAGAAGCCGAAGATCTTCGACTCATATTGCGCGCTGACGTTATACGGCATATCCGGCGCGATCGGGGGGGCCTTGCGGATATAATCGGCCTCCAGCGCCAGGCGCAGGCGATCGCCCAAAAACTCGAAGGCGCGTAGCGGTACCGGGAAACGAGCCTGGCCAAGCCCGCGACCTTCCAGCACCCCCGCCGGCGTCATCACCGCATAGTAGACATCATTCACTGCGGTATCGATCACCAGGTCGCTGATGATCCCGACGACGACATCATTCTTGTCGAAGACGTCCATCGCTCGCAACCGCTCATAGGATACTACCGCCAAAGCGCACCCCCGCTCTTCTCCGTCCCCATTTCCTCATACTTGGCGGCACTATACCACATCTTGTGCGGTGGCGGTGTCGTGAAAGCCGGTACGAGCCATCATGGAAAAGCATTGTCTGTAGTGACCCGCGCGAGGTGCTATGCCGCCCTACCAGAGCCGGAACCCCGACCCTGGGGCGACCGAGCCGAGTATCGCCGGTCTTGAGGCTCCGGTGGTCGTTGGCAGGGTGCCCGGGCGACCGTGCGCCGTCTCGTAGGCGAGGACGGCGAAGGCGATCGCTTCTTTCGCATCTGCCGGGAGGCCGTGATCATCGACATTGCCGACCGGCAACGGCGCGAGCTCTGCCGCCAGCATCCGGCGCAGCGTCGGGTTTTTTGCGCCACCGCCGCAGAGCAGGACGGCATCGAGCGGGGTCGTCGGTAAGATGAAGCGACGGTAAGCATCGGCGATCGAGCGGGCGGTCAGGGCGGTGGCGGTGGCGAGGAGATCGGCATCCGTGAGCCCGAGGGATAATCCTTTCGCCCGGAACTCGGCGGCGTACGGCAGGCCGAATTCCTCGCGCCCGGTACTCTTCGGCGGCTG
>DATCMP010000519.1:0-2839 GCA_036563365.1 Thermomicrobiales bacterium | reverse complement strand
GCCTGGGCGCTCGCCACCAAGCAGCAGCAGTTCGCCCCGGACCATCGACAACAACAACAACAACCCCACGCCCCCCTCGCCGACCAGTCCGCCACGCAGGCGGCCGCTTGACACCCAATACCGTATCTCTGGGCAGCGGGTGGCGAGCGCAGCGAGCCGAGGGTGAGGGCCGCCCCCCCGTCACTCGTCACTCGTCATTCATCATTCGTACTTCGTCATTCGTACTTCCCCCGAGCCCCGAAGGGCCTGACACGAGCGCCACAGCGCCACCGTGTTCTTTCAGCCTGGAGGGTCACCGATGACACGCACGATCACGCACCGCACGTCAACATCCGCTCACTTCGCAACACCCCCGTCCCCCCTCACGACTCACGACTCACGACTCACGACCCTCCCCTGGGACTTCAACCTCACACCCGCCATCGAGGCCCACCTCGACGCCCTCGCCCGCGCCGGGCGGGTCGACCCCGCCGCCCGCAACGAGCTCCATCGGCTCCTCAGCGGCAAGATCGCCCGCTTCCTCGCCCCCTGGCGCGGTCAGGAACTCGCCATCGGCGACTTCGCCGATCTCTGCCAGGAATCGTTCCTCGTCTTCGCCGCCCTCGTCACCGGTTGGCCCGGCACCGGCTCGTTCGCCCGCTACTTCCTCGGCTTCTTCCCCTGGCGGCTGCGCCACGCCCTCGAAGCGCACAAGCGCCGCTGGCCGACCGAACGCCTCGTGATCATCCCCGAGCGCGATCTCCTCGATAGCCTGCTGACCGAGGACGATCCGCACGACCCGCTCCTCCCCTTCTGGCCCCTCACCGCCGATGATCGCCTCCTCCTCGCCCTCCGCCTCCTCGGCGGCTACAGCGTGGCGGAAATCGCCCAGCTACTCGGCTGGAGTCGGCGCACCACCTTCCGCCGCTGGCGCACCCTCACCGATCGCCTCACCGCGCCCGACGCCGCCACGCAGGCGCGAGCCTCATGATCCCCAGAGCGACAGATGCTACCCCGCCACCGAAGCCCGACCGAGGGGCGACCCGGGGCAAGGTTCGACCCGCGCGTGGGGTTCGGGACGCAAATTCCCTTGACATCCCTCACAAAACGCCGTAGACTGCCCGGACGACCCTCGTCGCGAGAGGGCCAATTCCGGCCCGAGAGCGCGCGGCGAACGAGCCACGCATGACGACAGCAGGGGAGGGAAACAGATGCGGAAGCAAGATCTCATCGATGCCGTTGCCGCCGAGCAGAATCTGCCCAAGCGCCAGGTCGGCATGGTCGTCGACGCCGTCTTCAACGCGATCCGCGACGCGATGGCCCAGGGCGAGAAGGTGACCCTCACCGGCTTCGGCTCCTTCGAGGTGGTCCACCGCAACGAGCGCGAAGGCCGCAACCCCCGCACCGGCAAGACGATCACCATCGCCGCCCGCAAAGCCCCGCAATTCCGCGCCGGTTCCGAACTCAAGCGCGCCGTTAGCGGCGACGAGGGCGGCGACGACGACGAAGAGTAACTCGCCCCAACATCCCCAGCACCACGACATCACCGGCGGGGCGCATGATGCGCCCCGCCTGCACATTCCTCTCCCCCGCCGCTGCGCCAGGCCATGAAACCGAGGGCCATGCCTCGCGTCTTTGCCACGGTCGGCCCGCCAAAAGCCGTTGTTCTCGAAATCAGGCACCGCGCCGATGCCAAACCTGGCCCGGGGCACCGGGCCTTGCGGCCCGCAGCCATCGAGCGCCGACTTGTCCCCGGCATAGTCGGGGGACTTCATCAGCAGCCCACGCCCGCCAAGAATCACTCACCACCGCAGCAGGTCAATCGCACCAACGAATCGCCCCATCACCACCAACGTGCAACATCCCCCCAACAGCGGTACGATCCCCCCGTCACCCCTCTCCCCGTCCAAGGAGAAGGGTCGCAGCCGCAGCGACAGGGGCAGAAACCCTCCCCCGTACTTCGTACTTCGTCGTTCGTACTTCGTACCTCACCTCCTATTCAAAAGGTGTATGCCTAATGGACTACCCCACCGCCCTCGCCTACCTCCTCGCGCCGACCGATCCCGGCAAGCCGGTCATCGCGCGGCCCGACGCCAACCAGAACCTGCCACGGATGCGCCGCCTGCTCGATCTCCTCGGCGCGCCCGATCGCCGCTACCCCGCCATCGTCGTCGCCGGGACCAAAGGCAAAGGTTCGGTCGCCGCCATCCTCGCCTCGCTCCTCCGCGCCGCCGGGCTCCGCGTCGGCCTTTACAGCCAACCCCACCTGCAAGATTACCGCGAGCGGGTCCGCGTCAACGGCGTCCCGTTCAGCCAGGCCGACCTCATCGCCGGGGTCACACGCCTCCAACCCGCCGTCGCGCGCCTCGCTGATAGCCCGGAGTTCGGCCAGCTCTCCACCTACGACCTCGGCACCGCCCTCGCGATCGACCACTTCGGCGCGGCGGGCGTCGATATCGCCGTCCTCGAAATCGGCCTCGGCGGGCGCTACGACACCGTCAACACCATCACGCCGCTCGTCTCGATCATCACCGCGATCAGCCTCGATCACACCGCCGTCCTCGGCGACACGATCGCGCAGATCGCGGGCGAGAAAGCCGGGATCATCAAGCCCGGCGTCCCGGTTGTCGCCCAGCGCCAGCAGCCCGCGGCCGCTGCCGTCATCACCCGCATCGCCGCCGAGCAAGGTGCCACACTCCACTGGGCCGATGAACTCGTCACCGTCACCCCCATCGAAGAAACCCTCGATCCCCTTGACGGCGCTCAGGTACTCAAGGTCGAAGGGGCACTGCCACCATTCAATAACCGCGCTGCGCTCGTGACGGCCCTCCCCCTCCTCGGGCATTTCCAACTCCCGAAC
>DATCMP010000517.1:0-1501 GCA_036563365.1 Thermomicrobiales bacterium | reverse complement strand
AAGAAACTCACTTTATCTGTAGGGGATGGCGCAAAATGGACGAAGGGCTCTGCGTAAAGAGAGCAGCGCGCGGGCTTACCTTCCCCTCGCGCGCTGCCGCATCGGAACAAGCATACCAGAGGCTCTGCTGGACGAACAAGGGACGGATGTACCATGTTGCCGGTGTGCCAATACGGTTTTCGCGAGCACGATCGGCGTTCCCCGATCCTGCTCGCGGCGTATGGCCGCGGCGATGCCGCTTACGGTGCAACGCGGATCATGATCCGCAGCGGCGTGCCGCCTCGTGCCGCGAACCACGCGACCGCTTCTTGCACCACGTCGATGTCGAGCGTGTATGTACCCGCCTGGGATGGGGCGGTGATCGTCAACTGGAGATCGCCGGTCTCCCCCGGCAGGATCGGGAAGGCAAGCGGCTCCCGCCCATCATCTTGCACAAGGGCGTTGCCATCTGCAGTAAACCAACGGTTCCCGATCCGCAATTGATTCGGCAGTCGCGCCTGATCGGTCGCGGGCCAGGCGACCTGCCCGTTGTTCGTGACGCGCAGCCGCAGTGTGCGCTTCTCGCCCGCGCGTAGCTGCGTCGGCTGATCGCGAATGGTGATCGTCGCGCGGGATGCGCCTTCGGGTAGGGGCGCGGTGAGCGCGGGCGGGTTCGGCAAGCCGTCGGTGCGGTAGAGATAGATCGAGCCGCCGAAAATCTTCTCCGGCGTACGGTGGCGGTAAGCCGCGAAAATGTCTTGACTGGTCCCCGGCCTGGTCATGTCAACGACCGAGCCATTGAGGAAACTCGCGCCGATCGCGATATACCGCGTCGGCGGAGCGCTGGCCGTTTCCGGTGCGAAGAGATCGAGCGGGGTGATGCCGAGATAACTCAGCGTCTCCGGCGTGGCGATCGCCTCGCGTACCGTGGTTTCGCCCTGCTGGCGCAGGTATGCGGCGAGCGCGCCGACATCCTGCCCCCATTCGACGTTCGAGTCTGACAGGTAATACCAGTGCGGTTCGCCGCTGGCGAGTTGGTTCATGTAGGTGAGGTCGTCGGGGTAGGCGCGCACAGATTCCACGACCAGCCAACCCAGGAGGATGACAACGAGTGCGGGACCGATCAGGAATCCCGCACTCGGCGTGACCCTTCGCCCCCGCACCGACTGCCTGACTTCCCCCAGCAGGCGATCGAGGAGTGCGCCGCCGAGCAGGAAGCAGAACGGGAAGACCGGCAGGAAGTGGCGCACGCCGATATTGATGTGGCTGCTCATCGTGCTGGCGGCGAAGATCAGCAGCGGCCCGAGCAGTAACAGGAAGCGCCAGTCGCGCGCGCGAACCACGCGCCATGCTGCCCAGCCGAGTCCCGCGAGGGTTAGGAGCAGGACCGGTAGGGCGGTTTTCAGCGCGAAGGCGACCAGGAAGTAATACCACCAGCCCTGCGAACTGAACTCGCCGAGCAGTCCCGCCGGGTGTCCATCGGCGTTGTGCGTCAGGACGGTGTAGGTGCCAAGCTGGTAGT
>DATCMP010000493.1:0-9152 GCA_036563365.1 Thermomicrobiales bacterium | reverse complement strand
GCGCGGTGGCCTACCGGATGCTCGGCTCACTCAGCGAAGCCGACGATGCGGTGCAGGAAACGTGGCTCCGGCTCAGCCGTTCGGAGGCTAACGCCATCGAGAATCTCGGCGGTTGGCTGACGACCGTCGTGGCCCGCGTCTGCCTGAACCTGCTCCGCTCGCACGAAACGCGGCGCGAGGAGACATTGGGGTTGCACATGCCCGATCCGATCATCAGCCGCGAGGGCGAAAGCGACCCCGAGCGCGCCGCGTTGCTCGCCGATGCCGTCGGGCTTGCCCTGCTCGTCGTACTCGACGCGCTTGACCCTGCCGAGCGACTCGCCTTCGTCCTCCATGATATGTTCGCGGTGCCGTTCGACGAGATCGCCCAGATTCTGGAGCGCTCTCCCGTCGCCGCGCGCCAACTCGCCAGCCGCGCCCGTCGTCGCGTGCGAGTATCCGCCCCACGCCCCACCGCCGATCACGCTCACCAGCGTGCCGTTGTCGATGCGTTCTTCGCCGCTGCACGCGATGGCGACTTCGAGGCCCTGGTCGCCGTCCTCCATCCCGATGTGCTGCTGCGCTCGGATGGCGGGGCAGTTAATCCGAACGGCTCTGTCATCGTCCAGGGGGCCGGGGCCGTCGCGAGGCGGGCGCTCATGTTCGCACAGGCGGGACCGTATATCCGCCCGGCCCTCATAAATGGCTCGGCGGGTATCGTCGCTTTCGGCCCTGATGGCCGCCCCTTCTCCGTGATGGGGTTCATCGTTATCGACGGGCAGATCGGTGCCATCGATGCCCTCGTTGATCCCGTGCGCCTGCGTGTCCTCGACGTATCGATGCTGGTCTAGGGTCAACGCCCAACACGCGAGCTATTGATACCGTGTCAGCGTCAGTAAACCACCGTTGTCGAAACGCAGAGGGCACGTCGCCTACGGCTGGGAGGCGAGAGCACCTGCACCAGCCGCAGGCACGATCCCCACGGGGAGTCCGCGATAGGATCGCTCGGTGTGCGGCGGCTTGCGACAGCACACCGGGGACAGTGCTAAAACAGCCGGTACGTCCCGATGACAGCCAGGGGCTCGGGGATTGGTGGTTCGGCGAGCCAACCACGTAACCCGGCCTGGAACGCCTGGAACTCCGGTAGCGTGGGCAAGGGGTTCTCGAAGCCTTCCTCGATCTCGAGCAGGATTACATACGTGGCCCCATCGGCGAGGCGGCAGGAGCCATAGCGGATACCCTGGGGCTGGGCCTCGTGCAAGGCCGCGAATAGCTGCCTGGCCGCCGCTTCGAGGTCTGCGACGTGCTCTGGCTGGACTTTCGCGCGGATCATCATCACACTCATCGTCGGCTCTCCTTTATTCGTCGTTAAGATTGGTCATCAGCGTCGGAGTTGGGCGCTATCGAGTCGACCTCGCGCGCGGCGGCATCCTCTTCCCTCCATCTGCTCTCCTTCTCGCTATCGGTTGATCACACTGGCCCCGCAGGCCCGTCTGCTACAGTGACCCGGCAAACGGGAAGGGTGTGACAGCGCGAGATGTGGGCCCAGCCTGATGTGATCGAACTGCCAGCGAACAGGATTATTTGTGTCGGGTGAAGCAACGCGCGGAATAGGATCTACCTATCCGGTGTTAACCAGGGGATGCACAAAGGGGAGATGAAAGAAGACGAGAGGACACCGATGAGCGCACAGCCACAAGGGCAACTGCAAGAGGTGACCGGCGGCGGGCCGGTGATGGCGATTTTCGCGCACGCCGACGACCCCGAGTTTCTGGCCGGTGGCAGCCTGGCCCGCTGGTCTGAGGCGGGTCGCCACCTCATTTATGTCATTTGCACCGATGGGAGCAAAGGATCGAGCGATCCGACGATGACCTCCGAGCGCTTGATCAAGACCCGTCGCGAAGAGCAACTGGCGGCGGCGAAGGTGCTGGGCTGCGATGACGTCGTCTTCCTCGGCTACGAAGATGCGTTGCTCGAGCCGACGCTGGCGTTGCGGCGCGATCTGGTCCGGGTGATCCGGCAATACAAGCCTGAGATCGTCGTCTGCTTCGACCCGACGGTCTTCTGGATCGGCGAATCATACATCCAGCACCCCGACCACCGGGCGTCCGGCGAGGCGGCGCTGTCGGCGATCTTCCCGTCGGCGCGCGATCGGCTCACCTTCCCGGCTCTGCTTGCCGAAGGTTTGGAGCCGCACAATGTTGATGACATTTATCTGGCCGCTCCTGCACAGGCCAACCGCTGGATCGACATTAGTTCGACGATCGAGCGGAAGATCGAGGCGATGCGGTGCCACAAGAGCCAGGTCAGCGACCCCGAAGGCACCGCCGGCTTCATGCGCTCGATGGCCCAGCAGACCGGCAAAGAGCCGAGCGTCGCCTATGCCGAGGCATTCCGCTTCATCAGCTTCAATACGCCGAGAGTCGCCCCCGAACCGGTCGGCCAGGAAGCCGACGCCTGACCGCCCCGATCAACTCGCGCCGTAATCCGCGTGCTATCGCGGATTGTGGACAGGCTTCTCACGCCGCCTGCGGTGATCATCATTCCCACCACGAGTGCTTGTATTACGACGCCATGATCGCGCCGAGCGGTGTAGCGGGACTATTACCGTGAAGCGGTAGCACAGAACGTGCATCGTTGGGCGCGGCGACGAACAGTGAGCCAGTTGGTTCTGGCACCGCGACTGACACAAAGGACGAGATAATGCGTATTCCCTATAAGTATGCCGTTTCGCTCACCGCCGCGCTCGGACTGTTCATGGCGGTACTCGACAACACGATTGTGAATGTCGCGCTCACCGCGATGCAGCGGGCGTTCAACACCGACGTCAACACGATCCAGTGGGTCGTCACCGGCTATTTCCTGGCGCAGGCGGCGGTGATCCCGGTGAGCGGCTACTTCGGCAACCGCTTCGGGGTGAAGCGGATGTTCTTCATCGCGCTGGCGATCTTCACGGTCGGTAGCCTTCTCTGTGGACTCGCGCCGAACTTCGGCGGAGTGAGCAGCGGCGAAACGTTGCTGATCGTCTTCCGCGTCTTGCAGGGGATCGGCGGCGGTATGCTCTTCCCGCTCGCCACCTCGATCTCGTTCGGCGCATTCCCACCGGCCGAGCGCGCGGCGGCCTCCGGGCTGGTCGCGATCCCGGTCTTCATCGCCCCCGCCCTCGGCCCGACCTTCGGCGGCTTGCTGACCGATAGCAGCTTCGGCTGGCCGTCGATCTTCTTCATCAATGTCCCGGTCGGGATCATCGCCCTCGTCTTGGTGGCGCGGATCATCCGCCCCGACGAGCAACCCTCCGCACTGGCGGCGACGGGACAACAACGGGCGAGCTTCGATTGGATAGGGCTGGTCCTCTCGATGGTCGGCGTCTTCTGCGTCGTCTACGCCTTTACTCTCGTCAGTCAAAGTGAAGGTGGTGCGGCGGGCACGGTACATGGTTGGACCTATTGGCCGGTCTGGGCGCTGCTGGCGGCGGGGGTGGCGATCCTGGCGACCTTCGGTTGGTACGAGATGCGCGTCGCCGCCGATCCGGTCCTCGACCTGCGCCTCTTCGGGACCTATAACTTTTCGATCGCCACGGTGATGACCTGGCTGGTGCGTGGTGTGGTCTTCGGGTCGTTCTTCCTGGTCCCCCTCTTCCTGATCCAATTTCATGGCTTGAACGCGGTGCAAGCTGGCCTCTACCTGATGCCCCAAGGCGTCGCGGCGGCGATCGCCATCTTCATCGGTAGCCGGATTTATGACCGGGTAGGGCCGCGCTTCCTGGTCATTATCGGGATGTTGCTGCTGACGATCAGTTCGATCATGCTCGCGTACACCGATCAGCAGAGCGGTTTCCTATTCTTCCTGGTGGTCCTCGGTATTCGCGGGCTCGGATTCGGCTGGTCGAATCTACCGTTGCAAACGGTCGCCCTCTCGGCGATCACCGGGCGAGCGCTGCCGAAGGCAAGTTCGCTCTACAACGCCACCGCGCAGATCTTCAGCTCGATCGGTATCGCGATCCTCTCGACCCTCTTCATCCAGGGCACGACCGATCGCGCAGCCGAACTGGTGCGTGGGGCGCAAGCCGCTGGTGCCCGCCCACCGGCTGATTTGGCGGTACAGGCCGGGGTCAGCGGTTTCCAGCACGTCTTCCTCATCGTGGCAGTTGGCACCGGACTGGCGATGTTGATCGGCTTCTTCCTGCCGAGCAAGAGCCTGAAGCAGGAAGAGGCCGCGAGCGGCGAGGCGGGCGCGGAGAGCCACGGCGGCGGTCGCTTCGTCCCCGCCGAGTAGGCACGAGCTACCGAGTTAAATGAGCGCCCCTTGGTTGCTAACCAAGGGGCGCTCATCGTTTTACATTGCCAGCGACCTCCAGGCCAAGTGCAACTACTGTCCTGCTGCACGTCGTGCGGCGCTCAAGGCGGCGTTGTAATCGGGCTCGGTCATCTGGTCGGCGACGTACTCCGCGTGGACAATCGTGTCATCACCATCGATGACGAAGACGGCGCGCTGCAGCAACCGCCACTCTTTCAGCAAGACGCCGTAATCTCGTCCGAACGCCTCGCTCTTATGCGCCGAGAGAGCCTGATGGACGACGCCCTCGGCGGTCTGCCATCGCGCCTGCGCGAACGGCAAATCCATACTGATCGTGTAGACGATGACACCGGGCGGCAGTTCCGCGCGCGACCCTTCCCAGCGGCGTGTCTCGACATGACAGACCGGCGTATCGAGGGAGTTGACCACGTTCAGCAGGCGGATCGACCCGGCGCTATCGGCGAGGCTAACCGTCGTCATCGCCGACGCGTTCGGGTCGAAATGTTCCAGCGTGAAGCTTGGGGCGACGTCACCCGCCTGGAGTTTTGGCCCCACCACTGTTAGATGCTCGGAAAACTCGAACGCTTCACCGGTACGCTCTTGGATCGCACTCATCATGTTCACCTCTCACGATGCGGTATCTCAGCCGCAGCACTTGCTACACCATAGCAAGTACGCGGATAGGGAGGTAAACGTTTTTGACCTGTGGCATGTGGTAAGGCGGGTGGTTGACGGGCATTGCGGGTTGAACCGCCCGCTTGCCGTGGGTCGCCGATGGCCTGAAGCACCCTGACGACGCAGGGTATGCAGCCCGGCTGCGGGCGGTGCCACGGAGCCCTGCTCGCCGTGCAGAATACCCCCGCCTTCGCGGGTTGGGATGGGCGGCCAACCAGTCAATGTCCATAACCCGACCGCCATAATCCCGCACGATGAGTACTCAGTCAGGCGCATCCGCCGCTGCCGGTGAAGCAACCGTGCCGCCGAGATAGGCGCTCACCATCGCATCATCGCGCAGGAGTTCGTCGCCGCGCCCTTGCAGGGTAATTCGGCCGCTTTCCATGACATAGGCGTAGTCGCAGATCGCCAGGGCCTTGCGCGCGTTTTGCTCGACCAACAGGATCGTATTTCCCTCGGCGCGCAACTCCGCGACGATCCGAAAGACCTCGCGTACCAGCTGCGGCGCCAGCCCCATCGACGGCTCATCGAGCAGGAACACTTTGGGCTGCGCCATCAGCCCCCGGGCGATGGCGAGCATCTGCTGCTCGCCCCCGGAGAGGGAACCCGCCGCCAGCGCGCGGCGCGTGCCGAGGATCGGGAACCGCTCAAACATCCGCTCGATGTCGCGCCGGACACCGGCACGATCGCGGCGACCATACGCGCCGAGCTCGAGGTTCTCCGTGATCGTCATCGTCGCCAGGATGTCGCGCCCTTCGGGGACCTGCACCACCCCGAGCCGCGCGATCGCGTGCGCGCCCAGCCGCGTCAGATCGCGTCCAGCAAAGGTGATCGCACCGACACGCGGGCGCAACAGGCCCGAGATTGCGCCCAGCGTCGTTGTCTTCCCCGCGCCGTTCGCCCCGACCAGGGTCACGATACTCCCCTCGGGCACGCGGAACGAGACGCCCTTCACCGCTTCGATTTGACCGTAGGCGACCCGGAGATCGGTGACTTCGAGCATCGGCACCCTCATCGTTTGGCTGCGTGCAGAAGATGTGGAGGACGTGCGCCCTATTCTTCTTCACCGAGGTAGGCGGTGATGACGTCCTTGTTGCGGCTGATCTCGGCGGGCGTCCCTTCGGCGATCTTTCGACCGAAACTGAGGACGACGATCCGATCGCAGACGCCCATCACGACCTGCATATTGTGCTCGATCAGCAGGATCGTCTGTCCCTCGTCACGGAGCGATCGGATCAGTTGGATCAGGACGTCCATCTCGGCCGGGTTCATCCCGGCGGCGGGCTCATCGAGGAGCAAGAGTTTGGGCTGCGCCGCCAGCGCGCGGGCGATTTCGAGGCGGCGTTGCTCACCATAGGGCAGGCTGGTTGCGCGAGCAGCTTCGCGCCCGCCGAGATTGACCCGCCCCAGCAATGCCCTTGCCGACTCGCGGGCCGCCGCCTCCTCCCGACGTACGGCGGGCACAAAGGCGAGCCGCGCGGCAAACGGCGCGCGAGTACGTAGGTGCGTGCCGACGATCACATTGTCGAGCGCAGAGAGGCCCCGAAAGAGGCGGATATTCTGATAAGTACGCGCCACTCCAGCAGCCGCGATCTGATGCGCGGCGAGACTGTCAAGGCGCTGACCAGCGAACTCGATTTGGCCGGAGGAGGGAGGCAACAGACCGGTGAGCAAATTGATGACGGTCGTTTTCCCCGCCCCGTTCGGCCCGATCAGCCCGACGATTTCTCCCGTTTCGACCCCGAACGAGACCTCATCCACGGCAACAACGC
Organism: Thermomicrobiales bacterium; assembly: GCA_036563365.1. Taxonomy (GTDB): domain Bacteria; phylum Chloroflexota; class Chloroflexia; order Thermomicrobiales; family CADCWN01; genus CADCWN01. Next base: position 2,430 of record DATCMP010000493.1, on the reverse strand, counting down.
CGCCGAACCGCCGGGTCAGGTTTTCGACCCGCAAGAGGGTCATAGTGCCACCGGTGCGGGCGATACACGGCACAGTTGCACGAGAGCTAGCACGAGCATTATGTCGCCTCCGACGGTGCTTGCTCGGAGGCGAGCGGTATCGGGCGTCGCCACTGCCGGGTGAACAGGCTGATCAGCCCATTCGGCAGGAAGAGAATAACCAGCAGCAAGATAATCCCGTTCAGGAGGAGGGTTTGCCAACCGGCCTGCAAGTTCGCCACACCGCGCAACAGATTCGACCGCAGCAGTTCGGGCAGGATTGTCAGCAGGAATGCCCCGAGTACCGGACCGAGGAACGACGCGCTGCCACCGACGACGGCAAACGTGAGGATGTCGACCGCTTGCACAAAACCGTAATCTCCCGGCGCGATCGTGCGGAAGAGATGCGCTTTCAACACCCCCGCCAGTCCGGCGAGCGCCGCGCCGAGCACGAAAGCGATCAGTTTGTAGCGAGTGGTGTTAATCCCCATCGTGCGTGCCACGGTCTCATCCTCGCGGATCGCCTCGAACGCATAGCCCATCCGCGAACCCCGCAGTCGCCAGGTTAGGTAGAGGGCAACGGCGAGGGCCAGGGCCAGTTGCCAATCCTGTGTCTTCACCGAGATACTGCTGATCCCCTCGGCCCCGCCTGTCAATTTCAAATTGACGATTACCACGCGCAGCACCTCGCCGAGGCCCAGGGTGGCGATCGCCAGGAAGACACCGCGCAAGCGCAGGGAAGGCCAACCGACGAGGGCGGCCACCGCCATCGGCACGATGATCGCCGCCAGGATCGTCGCCCAGAACGGCCATCCGGCATTGAGCGTCAGGACCGTGCCGAGGTAGGCCCCGATCCCCATGAATGCGGCGTTCGCCAACGACAATTGCCCGCAGGCCAGCGTGAGATAGATACTCAGCGCCAGCAGCGCATTGATCGCCATTAACTGGCGGGTGCTCTCACCGATCATCGCCCCCTCCGAGGCTTGACAGGTGCCTGAAGCGCGTTCCGTCCGCTCATGCTTCACGCACGCGGCGAGCGCCGAGCAGGCCCGAGGGCCGCAAGACGAGGATCAGGAAGAGGAGGACGAAGGCGATGGCGTCCCGGTAGTTGGAGGTATTGGTCAGCGCCACACTGAGGACTTCGGTCAGGCCGAGGAGATAGCCGCCGAGAACGGCACCGGGGACCGAGCCCATCCCGCCGAGGATGATCACCGCCAGCCCTTTCAACTCGACCGTGCGCCCCATCGTCGGATCGAGGCGGCTGACGGCGAGACCGTAGAAGATCCCGGCAGCACCACCGAGCGCTGAGGAGAGGAAGAAGCTGAACGAATAGATCGCCTCAACATTGATCCCGAGCAGACGCGCGGCCTTCGGGTTCTCCGCGACGGCTCGGATCGCCTTCCCCAGCTTGGTGAAGCGCAATAAGACCGTCAGTAACACTACCAGCACCAGCGCCGCCACGATCACCAGCACCCGGCTATACGGCAAGGCACCCCGCCCGATCGTCAACGCCCCACCCGGGATCGTGCCGGTGGGAAACTGCGACCGCTGCGGCAGGAAGAGCGCGGTCGCCAGCGCCTCGAAGATCAACGCCACGGCGATGCTGCTGATCATCCCCGAGAAATGGGTATCGGGGCGCTTCCGCAACGGCGCGAAGGCCATCCGATCAAGCACGATCCCGAGTAACCCGGACACCAGCATCGCCAGCACCGTCGCCAGCCAGAAGGGCAGCTGTAACCCGCCCGGCAGCGGCCCGATCCCCGCGACATTGCCGGTGACTAGCACCAGCGCACAGAAAGCGCCGAGCATATAAATCGCCTGGTGCGCCAGATTGAGGATATCGAGCACCCCGAAGATCAGCGTATACCCGACCGCGAACAACGCATAGGCGCTGCCCGCGAAGAGCCCATTGAGCAATTGTTGGGACCAGTTGATGTCGGGCACGGTGTCCTTGGGGAGTAGCCAGTAGGCAGTAGCCAGTTGTCAGTACGGCGTCACCGGCGCTACGCCCATTGCATAGCGCATCGCCATAGCAAGTAACTGGCTACTGGCTACTGGCTACCGACTACTCGCTTACTTCAGTACCTCGAACTTGCCACCCTTCACCACCTGCACCACCGGAGGGTGGTCGGCGTTGCGGTCGGCCTGGAAGCTGAAGGTGCCGAGCGGCGTTGCCAGCCCCTTGACACCGGCCAGGGCGTCGCGCAGGGTCTTGCGATCGACGTTAGGGCCGGCGGTCTTCATCGCCTCGGCGAGGATGTAGACGCCGCTGTACGCCTGCGCGGCGAACTGATCGGGGTCGGCGTTGTATTTCGCCTTATAGGCGGCGATGAATTTCTGGTTCACGGCGTTGTCGTTGGAGGAGTTCCAGGCCGCGCCGACGATCGTCCCCTCGCCCGCCGCCCCCGAGTT
>DATCMP010000259.1:0-3517 GCA_036563365.1 Thermomicrobiales bacterium | reverse complement strand
GGTCGGCATGGTACGTTGTCAATATCCCTTAGCTGCGGCCCATGATGCGACCGTTGACCCTATCTACGCCATATTCACCATTCCGGCGTATCCTAGCTTCAACGGTGCGGCGATGGAGCGCCTGGGGCGGTGGTGCGGCGGCATCGCGATGCCGAGCGCTCCCTTTCCCATCCCGCGCCGCGACCCGTGTCGGCGGGGTCAGCAGCTTCCTCTTTCCATCCCTGGATGCCCCTTTACCCCCGCGGCTCTCCTCCTCCTGCCCCTCCCACGATTCCGCACGGATGCTGACCTGTCGCCGCGTATACCGCCAACGAGAGGAGGTCCGGTGCCATCGCGGCACCGGGCCTCCTCTCGTTGCGCGAGCGATCCGCTTACGGCGAGGGCAACGGGCCGGGACGGGTGGAAGTACGAAGTACAAGGTACGAAGTCCGAACTACGCAGGGATCAGCGGGCCGGGACGAGGCGGTAGATCGTCACCGCGTCGGCGGTGTGGGCGATTTCGAGCCGCGCGTTGTGCGCTTGCAGGAAGCGCTCCATGTCGCCGGAGCCCTGCTTGCTCACGGGGGTGATGCTGTAGGCGTCGATGTAGACCGGCTCGCCATCGCGCAGGGCGGCGAGGATGAGGCGCTGACGATCGGTGATCGGCGCGGTGTCGCGCAGGGGTGCCTTGCCCCAATACTCCCCGAGGGTCAGCGGGACGATCGTGCGCCCTTCCGTCAACCCCGCCGCGCCGAGGAGCGGCGGCAGGAGATCGGTGATCAGCAGGCTGGGGCGCGGGGCGATGGCACGGTAGGCGTCGATCGTCGCCAGTTCCGGCGCGGGATGATAGAGGTCGCTCGGTGTATCGCCCGTGAGGCGCTGGCAGGGATAGCAGGCGGCGAACGCCGGTCCGGCGGCGACGACCAATGCCTGAGTCGCCACGCCGACGATGATCGCGCCGCCGAGGGCGCGCGGCAGGGCCTGGCGCGGACGGCGGGCGCGCAGGCCGCCGCGGATGAGGCGCAGCCCGATCCGTGCGCCACCCGCGACGGCGAGGGCGAGGAGCGGGGCCAGGGGGGCGAGGAAACGCACATCGGCCAGAAAATAGCCCGCGAAGAGCAACACGATCAGCACGCCGAGCGACCCGGCGAAGCCGAGCATCGCGCGGGCGGCGGGTCGTCGATCGCGGAGGGCGGCGATTGCGCCGATCAGGGCGATCAGGGCGAGGCCGCGCGTCAGGAAGTTGGAGGTCGGGGCAGCGAGCAGGCCGGTCAGGCTGCGCGCGTAGTAGACGATGTTCGGCAGATCGGGCGGGGTGTTGAGGTCGCCGCTGAGGGCGGGGGCGCGGAAGGCGTAGGCGAAGGCGAAGGTCAGGCGCGGGTCGGCGTACCATTCCGGCACCCAATAGCGATAGCCGGTGCCGAGCGGACTGCCGAAGGTGATCCAGGCGTAAGCGCCGAGCGCGACGAGCGCCAGCGCGGGGCCGATGGCGAGGGCGATGAGTGAAGGGAGGAGCGCACGGAGATCGGTGAGGGCTGACCTCCCCCCGCCGCTGCGGCGGCGACCCTCCCCGACGCGGGGAGGGTGGGGTGTGCTTCCTGCGAGGTGCGAGGTGGCGAGTCCCGCGATCAGGGCGGGGAGGAGGACGATGTTGTTGAGGCGGACGAGGATGGCGACGCCGACCGCGATCCCGGCGGCGCAGAGGAGCCAGCGCTGTCGTCGCGCTGTGGGGGTGGTGCTGGCGTGCCAGAGGAGGAGGGCGGTCGCGGCGACGAGGGTAGCGGTGGCCGTTTCGCTCATGATCGCGCGATTCCAGGTCAGATATTGCGGCAGGAGGAGCAGGGCCAGCGCGGCGAGGAGGCCGGTCGGGCGATCCCAGAGGCGGCTGCCGAGGAGGTAGACGAGCAGCACCCCGAGCGCGCCGAGCGCGATCACGCCGTAGAGCCCCGCGCGCAGCTCCGCGCCGGGGAACCAGTAGGCCGGGGCCAGCAGCGCCGGGAAGCCGAACGGGTAGCGCGAGGGATCGTCGCGACCGGGCAGGGGCAGCGCGAACGATTCGCCGCTGGCGAGGCGTTGCGCGGTGACAGCATACTCGACGGCATCTGGCGCGGGGCGCAGATCGCCGCTCCAATCGGCGGGGAGGTAGAGGGCCAGCGCCGCGAGCAGCAGGACGGTGAGGGCGAGGGCGATACCGGCGATGCGGGCGGGTAGCATGGGGGTGGCTGGCGACTGAAGTCGCGCCTTGAGGGCCTGCGGGCCACGAAGCCGCCCTGCGGCGGCTAGGTTCGGTAGCGGCGTTGTGCCTAACGGTTCGGCATTGCCTCGCAACAATCCTAGCCCGCGTAGGCGGGCTTCGTGGCCCGCAGGCCCGCGAGGCGCGGCCTTGCCCCGAGCGCAGTCTCGGGGTTCAGCCGCCCGCCACCCCCACGCCACCCCCCACCACCTTTGGCGGTATCGCCCACTCACGGTGCCTGCACGACCTTGAACGACGGCGGGAAGAGATCATCGGGGGCACGGTGGAGGTAGTCGCGCTCGGTGTAGGCCGCTTTGTAGCGCTCGAAATAGTCCTGCGCCCGGGCGCGCAATGCGGCGACATCGACGCCGGGGATCTGGCGATCCGCCATCACCGTGCGCCCGTTAATGATCACCGTGCGGACGCTCGCCCCGTTGGTGTTGTAGAGGATCGTGCGGATCGGGTCGTCGATCGGGCCGCTGTGCAGGGCGCCGAGATCGACGATCGTGATGTCGGCCTTCGCGCCGGGGGCGAGTCGCCCGAGGTCATCGCGGCCCAGCGCCCGCGCGCCGCCGAGGGTCGCGGCGCGGAAGAGGTCGGCGGCGGTGCTGCCCGCCTGATTGCGCGCGGCGATCTTGCCCAGGTTGCTGCCGTAATCCATCACGCGGATCATGTCGGGCGGGAAGGTGTCGGTGCCGAGCGCGATGTTGATCCCTGCCTGTTTGTAGCGGTCGAACGAATCGAGCAGGCTGCCGTGCCGGGCGCTGATCAGCGGGCAGTGGATGACGGTCGTGCCGCTGTCGCGCAGCAGGGCGAGGTCGGCGAACGGATCGTCGCCAGCGCCGACCTCACCGAGGGTCGTTGCGTGCGGGATCGCGGTCATTGGGCCGAGGATCCCGAGTTCGTGCAGCAGTTCGAGCGGGCGTTTGTCGTACCACGCGCGCAGGAAGCGGACTTCCTGCGCGCCCTGCGCGGCGTGGAGGCGGAGCGGGCAGCCGAACTCGTCGCTGTAGGCTTTCGTCTGGCGCAAGATGTCGAGGGTGTTCGTCTCGATCCGGGCGGGGAGCAATGCGCCACGGATCAGGCCGTCGTGCGCGCCGTCGAAGTCGCGGATGAAGCGGACGGCATCGGCCAGCCCCGCCGCGCCGCGCGCCTCGTCCCAGAGGACTTCGGGGCTGCCATCGGCGCGGGTGACGTTGATCCCGGCGCGGTAACTCGGCCCCAGATACATGCGTAGGCCGAGTTCCCCGGCAATAGCGGCGGTCCCGGCGAACTCGTCGTAGGTTTCGGCCCAGGCGCGGTAGG
>DATCMP010000485.1:0-30810 GCA_036563365.1 Thermomicrobiales bacterium | reverse complement strand
ATGGGGGAGGTCATCCCACGGCTATAACTCCCACAAGTTCTCCGGTTCCCCTTTCTCTTGTGCTGTTTCTGCGCGCGCTATGGTTCAATCCTCGTTCTTCGTCCCGTCCTGAATGTGCTGGACCGCATAGTGGAGGAACCGATGACCGTACTTGAAGGTCTGCGCCTGACCCCGACCTATCATGAGCGCGTCTGGGGCGGACAACGACTGCGCTCGGCGACGCCACCGATCGGCGAGGCGTGGATCGTCCATGAGGAGAACCGGATTGCGGACGGGCCACAGGCGGGGCAGACCCTGGCGCGACTGACCGCCGAGTATGGCGAGGCGTTGCTCGGTCGCGTGCCGCTCGCGCGCACCGGCGATCGTTTCCCGCTGCTGATCAAGATCCTCGACGCCGCCGACTGGCTCTCGGTGCAGGTCCACCCGAACGATCAGCAAGCGGTGGAACTGGCGGGACCGGGACATTTCGGCAAGACCGAAGCCTGGCATATTCTCGAAGCGGCACCCGGCGCGCAACTGATCGCCGGATTGAAGCCCGGTACGACGCCCGAGGCACTTACCGAGGCGATTCGCGCAGGAACGGTCACCGATCTCTCGCGTTACCTGACAGTCGATGCGGGCGATACGGTCTTCATCGGCGCGGGGACGCTGCACGCGCTCGGTCCCGGCCTGCTGCTCTATGAGGTACAGCAAACGTCGGACATCACCTACCGGGTCTTCGACTGGGATCGCCCGCAGTCTGCCGGGCGGGCGTTGCACATCGAGCAGTCGCTGGCCGTCACCAATCCCGCCATCTCGGGCGAGGTGCAATCGCCGCCGCCCGACGATGCAACGGTTGGGAAACTCGTCACCTGCCCGTACTTCACGCTGGAACAGGTCATCGGGAACAGTGAGCCGATTGATCTTGATACCGGGCGACAATCGTTCCACGCGCTCACCGTCATCGAAGGTACTGCGACGGTGGCCGGGACAGGATGGCGGCACACACTCGGGCGGTTTGATTCCGTGGTGGTGCCTGCGGCGATGGGCAAGTACCAGGTCCGGCCAGATGGCGCGTGCCGCTTGCTCAAGGCGAGCGTGGTCTGAGTGTGGACGCGACGCACAGCGACCCGGCGACGAGCATCGCGGGATGTCGGCGGTTGATCGTTCTCGGTACGAGCGGGTCGGGTAAGACGACGCTGGCGAAGGCGTTGGCAACGCTCCTCGATTGCCCCTTCGTGGAGTTGGATGCGCTGAATTGGGGACCGAACTGGACAGCGGTGGACACTGCGACGTTTCGCGCTCAAGTCGCCGCCGCCACTGCGGAGGATCGTTGGGTCGTCGATGGCGGCTATTCATCGGCGCGCGACCTCCTCTGGCCGCGCGCCGACGCCATCATCTGGCTCGATTACCCGGTCTGGGTCAATCTCTGGCGCTTATTCTGGCGGTCGTGTCGGCGGATCAGGAGCAGAGAAGCGCTGTGGAACGGCAACCGGGAGACGTTTCGCACCACCTTCCTCAGTCGCGATTCCCTTTTCGTGTGGGCCGTGCAGACGCACCGCAAGCGGCGGCGAGAGTACGAGCGACTGCTCGCTGAACCTGCTTACGCTGATACAGTGATCATCCGGCTCCGCTCGCCACGCGCGACCGACGGGTGGCTACAAACCGTCGGGCGACGATAACCGGATCTCGCGGAATGTTGCGTCGGAGGCTGTCGCTTACTTCATCCCGTATTGATTGGGCATCTCATTGATGCAGTGAGCGATCCGTTCGCAGGCGACATTGAGCGCTCGCTCGACGCCCCAACTGGTGTGGAAGGCGGTCACGCGCTGACCGATATCATCGATCGACTCTCCCTGGGCGTACCAGAACACGATCCGCGTCAGGCGCTGCTGATAGTGGAACGGGCAGCGCACCACATCGGGAATCGGCGGCAGCCAATCATCCGAGCGGGCGACGCAACGACTCACAGCGCGCCCGCGCTCGGTTCGCGCGCCCTCGCGCAGCAGCCGTTTCACCTCGCGACCGGTGAAACCGGGGGTGCGAATGAGCCAACCGGTGGGGCCGATCGGCAAGAGTCGGCGGGGGTCGATCGATTTGGTCGTTAACATGGCGCGCACCTCTCCGAACTGGTGGACCGGAGCCCATGAACCGTGGCCGCTGGAGCCGTATCGATTCTGTCGTGTGCGCTTCGCGGACGCCTGCGGGGTTAGCTGTCGGGTTTGGGCGGGAAGCGTTGGTCGCCCTACGCGCCGGGTTGGCGCGATTCACCCCGGGATGGTTGGGTTCCCCGCTCAGCCATCGGCCTGGCTGGTTCGGCGTGGCGAGTCGAGCTTGCTTGCTATTGATCCCCGACTCATCTGATACGTGACGACGACGAAGTCAAGTACGTATCATATCAGGTCATTGATATGCTGGCTACTACCGCGCGCAAACTCGCTGGGTGATGGCTCGGTAGCGTGCCCCCTGAATATACGTGCGCGATCGCGGTTCCGCTACCTCCTGTAACTACGATGCACGATGCGAGCGCCATTGGCTATCGCTAGAAGGTACTATTGCTCTTCCCCCAATCTTCCCATGCCCTTTCGCGGCTTGCTCCTCCATACTGGAGAGGGGCGCGATCTCGACGTGTCCCGGGTTTTCTTGCCGGAAAGTGATTACCCCATGCGCCGGTTTGGTATCCTGCTGATTGGCCTATCCCTGATGCTGGCCGCTTGTGGCGGGAACGGCTCGGCCAGTAACGCCACGCAACCGAGTGCGAACGCCACCACTGCGGCGCAGCTGATCGCGACGGTGACCGCGACGCCGGAGCCGACGGTTCGGCCCACCGCCACCGCCACCGCCACGCCGAAGCCTCCGACCCCGACCCCAACTCGACCCCGCCCCACGCTGACGCCGACCGTGGTTCCGACTGTTGCCCCGACCGCGACTGTGCCGCGTCCGGCTCTACCAACGGTTGGCACCGATACGGGCAGCAAGTGTCAGATCGGCCTACCCAATGGCTTCGTCCCCGCCGGTGATACGCCCGATACCTGGCGCTCCACCGATCGGTTCATCACCATCACCCTCGCCGTGCCGGACAGCAGCGCGAATCCGAGTCTCGCCGCCGTCACCGCCACCGGCGTTACCGGGTTGCAGCAACGTTTGAGCGACTATCAGGAGGTCGCGCAGGTCAAGGGAGCGGGGACACGGCGCGTCAATTTCACCGGCAAGAGCGGCGATAAGCGCGCCTGGGGCAGCCTCTACGTCCGCCAGTTCGGCCTGGACTACTGTTAGGTGACGGTGATGGCGACGGCGGGGACAACGACCCTGCTCGATCCACTCGCCGATGCGCTGACCGGCTCACTCGCTGCGATTAACCCACGCCCGGCCCCGCTTGCTTATCTCGCGCTCGGCGACTCCTATGCCGCCGGGGTGGGCGCGACCGATCCCCTGACCAGTGGCTATGTGCCGCGCTTCCTCGCGATGATCAACGAGCACGGCGGGACACCGATCGGCGTCAAGAACCTTGCCGTCTCCGGCGCGACAAGTGCCGATTTCTTGGGCGATTGGTCAACGAAGGGTGTTGAGGGGAGTTCACCACTCGCCGGCGCGGTGAAGGCGCTGAACGCGGGCGGCATCAGCGTGGTCACGATTAATATCGGCGGCAACGATATCTTGCGCCTGCTGAAGCCGGGACAGCCGTGCGCGGGAAGCGCGATCGAAGGCGAGCCCTGCCTCGCCGCGATGCGCGAGGCGATGAAGACGATGGCCGCGCCGAATCTGCCGATCATCCTCGGCGCGATTGTCGAGGCGGCGCAACCCGGCACGCAGATCTTGATCGTCAATTATCCGAATGCGTTCTCTACCGGCCAGGGGACTGTGACCGAAACTCGTGCCGGGCTGGCGATCACCGAGCTGAACGCCCTGATCGCGACGACGGTTGGCAATCTCCAGGCTCCGGCCAGCGGCAGTGGGGTCACCCTCACGACCATCGACATCGCGCCCCTCTTCGCCGGACAAGGCGGCAAGCTGACGCACGTCCTTGATTCCACACCCGATATTCACCCGACGGATGCCGGACATATGGTGATCGCCGAGGCGCTGCTGAAGGCGTACAAACGGTGAGCGAGAAGCCGTGAGCGAGAGTTGGCGAGCGGGGACCGGTGGACTGAGATCCACCGGTCCCCGCTTCAACGAACGGTCATGTTCTCACTTTTTGTCTACTCACCGCGCTTACCGCTTCGGCGTCGCTTTCGCCTCCGGCACGAGATCGGTCGCATCGTCGCCGAGGACGATCAGGATATCGACGCCATTCGGGGCGTTGCCGGTGGCGTGGCGCACCGAATTCTCGCTGAGGCCGAGCGTCTTCGCCGCCAGGATCGCCGTGTCGGTCTTATTCCATTCGTAGATGATCGTGTTCGCCATCGGCAGCGGCACGTCGGTCACCTCGGTTGTGTCGACGGTGACACCGCTCAGGCCGCGCGACTTCAATCCTTCAACCGTGCGGGCCGCAAATTTGTCGCGGAGGGTGCCGTTACGCACGCCAATTTTCGCGCCGGTATCCGGCGTCGGCGTCGGCACGTTCGCCCCGGCATCGGGGATCATCGTCCGCACGCGCGCCCGGATGGAGTTCCAGTCGGTGATTGGTGCGAGGATCGATGAACCATCGGCCCCCTCATCGAGGGTGAGCAAATCTTGCAGCGTATATTGGGTGATGCGGTCATCGGAGATTCCCATCCCGAGGTTCGCCAACTGCGCGATCTGGGTCTCTTTCAGGTCCGTCTTCACCGCGCCACCGAGCACGTCGAAGAGTTTGTAGAAATTGTTGAGCAGATTGCCCTTGACGGCCTGCTGCCTTAAGGCCAGGATTACCTCTTGCTGGCGCTGCGAACGCCCGAAGTCGAGATCCTGGTGGCGGGTGCGCGCGTAGCGCAAGGCCGACTTGCCATCGAGATGCTGCAAGCCCGCGGGGAAGTAGAGATTGGTATAGCCATAGGTCTCGGTCGGGTACTCTTCGTCCACGATCGCCGAGGGCGGATCGACGGTCACGCCGCCGAAGGTATCGACGATCTTCTCGAAGCCGAGGAAGTTGACCGTACCGTAATAGTGGATCTGAATCCCGAAGTTCGCCCGGATCGTCTTCTGTAAGAGTCCGATCCCGCCGCCCGGTCGCTGGTCCATCTCCCCGAAGATATAGGCGGCGTTGATCTTGTTGTCGCCGTAGCCAGGGATCGCGACCTGGAGGTCGCGCGGCAACGAGAGCATGCCGATCGTTTTGGCCTTCGGGTCGATGCTCACCACGATCATCGTATCGGTGCGGGCGTATTCATCGCCTTCGCGCTGATCGATGCCGAGCAGCAGGATGTTGATCCGTTCCTGCTTGTCCCAGTTCGGAAGCTGGACCGGTGCCTCACCGGGCGTATTCGGTTCGATCTGGAGTGCTACCGGGGTCGGGTCGATCGATCCCGTGGCGACTACGTCGATGTGATAAAGGAAAGGGGACATGGCGAGCAACACCGTTACAGCCAGGATCGGGACGATCGCGAAGACGTAGGCGAGGCGCGGTCGGCGTCCCGGCAGGGCGAGTTTTGTGCGCGTTCTGGCGCGGTAAATGCGACGATGCCGACTCAGCCGTTGCCGTCTCCGCCACCAACCCGCCAGACCTGATCGTTCCATAGTTGACCTATCGCTTGACCGATATGACCGATATATCCGGTTCCCACTCGAAGCGCCCGCGACCCAACGGCTTATCCCGGCTGGTGCGACGCGAGCGTGGTGTTTGACGACATTCCTGTGCTGGCCCGCAATCTGTGGAGTGCTCAGGGGGGGAGTATAGCGACGATGCGGGGGCGGTGTCCAACATCGGGTCGTCGGTTGACGGGCGTCGATCGTCGGTAAGGGGCAGAAGCGAGGGGCCGATCGGGGGTCGTGGTGGCTGTTGCCGGGCGAGGGCGCGACCGATCGGGGAACCTGTTACACTCTGGAAATTGGTGGTTAAGCGCGGATGTGCGGCGACGCGCACAGCGCCGCACGAGGAGGGGATCATGGCGAGCGCGATGGTGAGGGAGCAGGGTGCGGCACTGGATCGGCTCGTAGATCGCTTCGCCGAGCGGGCGGGGAAACTCGGCGTGCGGGTACACCGGCTCGCGATCCTCGATGAAATCGCTGAATTGGCTGCCGAACTCGTCAAAGATGGTGGCCCCGCCGCTTTCGCGCCGCCCACCGGGGAAGGTTGGCGGGCGGTCGTTGCACCCGCGCTCGACGCGGCGGAGCCGACCCTGCGGCAACATCTCACCGCACGCGGCGTGACGCTGGTGGAAGCCATAGCCGAGCAGCCGCGCACCGCATCGGTTGGGGTGGCGGTCGGGATCTCTGCCGCGCTTCACGGGGTCGCCGAAACCGGGACAACGATCGTGGCCGATCGCCTAGCCGACCGCTTGGTGCGGATGCTCGCGCCGAAACATATCCTCGTCCTCCACCGCACCGATTTGCTCCCTTCCCTCGATGAGGCCGGGGAACGGTTGCGCGTGCTGGCGAACGCGGGGCCGGATGCGCCGGGGCGCTACGTCAGCTTTATCACCGGGCCGAGTCGCACGGCGGATATCGAGATGAGCCTGACGGTGGGCGCGCATGGCCCGGCGGAACTCCACATCGCGATCCTGGGCGCGGCGCAACGGTAGCGCGCCGCGGCTTTGCCGCATATTCACGTCAGACAGACACAACACTTGAACGAAAGAGGCAGTTATGTCGGGGAATGGGGAGCAGCGCGGCTTTGGCTGGGGGCGGTGGGCGGCGCTGGCGGTGGCCGGTAGTGCCGCCGTCGGTGGGGTGCGGGCCGCGCGGCGCGTGCTGACACCGCCCGATCAACGCACGCGGGTGGCGAAGGAGGATGCCGGGGGACACCTGCCGCAGCCGTTCGCCGAGCGTTATCAGCGGGCGTTGAACGATGATCGGATGCGCGCGGGGCTGCTGCGTTTCCAGCGCAACTGGCGCGCGGGCCGCGACGCCACCTTCGAGCAGTATCGCGATGCCGAGGATGGCGGCAAGACGTTCGAGCAGATGCGCGACGAACTGGCGGCGACGAAAGATCGGGTCATCACCGCGCCTGATCGCTACTTCGCGCAGTTCAAGGCCACCGCCGAGCGGAACGGCGCGATCGTGTACGAGAGCACCAGCGCCGAGGATGCGAATCGGTACATCGCCGAACTCTGCGAGCGGAAGGGGATCACCGTCATCGACAAGTCGAAGTCGATGGCGACCGAAGAGATCGGGCTGAATCACTACCTCGAAGGGCGCGGTATCCATGTCGCGGAGACCGACCTCGGCGAATGGCTGGTGCAGCTCTCCGATGAGCGCCCCTCACACCTGATCGCCCCCGCTGTCCACATGGATCGGTTCATCACGGCGGGGCTGCTCTCCAAGGCGACCGGGGAGCAACTGGAGCCGGACGACATCGGCGGGCAGGTCCGCGCGGCTCGACATAAGTTGCGCGACGATTTCCTGCGCGCCCGCCTCGGGATCAGCGGGGCGAACGCGGTCATCTGCGAGACAGGCACGACGATGATCGTCACCAATGAAGGGAACGCCGAGCTCGTCACCTCGCTGCCCGATGTCCACGTCGTCCTCGTCGGTCGCGAGAAGTTGTTGCCGACGATGGCCGATGCGATGACCCAGGTGCGGCTGCTGGCGCGCTCCGCGACCGGGCAGGCGATCTCGGTCTACACGACCTTCATCAGCGGCCCCGACCGCCCGGGGAAAGAGGTCCATTACGTCTTCGTGGACAATGGGCGGAGCGCGATGGCCGCCGACCCCGACTTCCGCGACGCCCTCCGCTGTATCCGCTGCGGCGCCTGCGCCGATGTCTGCCCGCCGTATCAGGTCGTCGGCGGTCACGCCTTCGGCTACATCTACGCCGGGGCGATCGGGCTGGTGAACACACCGTTCCATCACGGGTTGGCGGCGGATGCGGGGCCGCAGTCGCTCTGCGTCTCGTGCAACGCCTGCGCGACCGTCTGCCCGGTCGGGATCGATCTGCCGCGCCAGATCCTCGACGTGCGGCGCAAGGTTGTTCAGGAATACGGGCTGCCCTGGTACAAGCGCCCGGTGCTGGAACTGTGGTCGAACGCGACCCTCTTCGACCGGGCGGCGCGGGCGGCGGCGACGCTGTCGCGTCCGTTGGTCGAGCCGGGTGGGGCGTTCGTGCGGAAGTTGCCGGGCGCGAGCAACTACCAACGCTGGCGCAGTCTGCCGGTGCCCGCGAAAGAGCCCGCGCGCGATCGACTCTTCGGCGGCGAGGTCAAGGGGACGCCAGTCGCGCCGCGCCTCGCGCCGCCGCTGCTGGAGTCCGGGGCGACCGGCATGCGCGTCGCCTACTTCATCCAGTGCCTCACCGATCGCCTCTATCCCCAGATGGCCGAGGCGACGGTGCGGATCATCCAGGCGTGCGGCGCGGAGGTCGTGGTGCCGACCGCGCAGCATTGTTGCGGACTGCCCGCCTTCGACTCCGGCGACTGGGATCGGGCGAAGGGGATGGCCCGGGCGACGATCGAGGCGTTGGAAGCGGCGAACGCCAACTGGATCGTGACCGCCGGGGCCTCCTGCGCGGTGGCGATCGCGCACGAATACCCGCACCTCTTCAAGGATGAGCCGACCTGGCGGGCGCGCTCCGAGGCGCTGGCGACCAAAATGGTCGACCTGACAACCTTCTTGACGAAGGTGGCGAAGTTACAAGCTGGCGCGCTGGCGATCTCAGGGAGCGAGGCCGCGCCGGTGACCTATCACAACTTCTGTCAGTCGCACAACATCCTCAAGTTGCGCGCAGAACCGCTGGCCCTGATCCGCGACGTGCTGGGGCGCGATCTGGTCGATCTGCCGGAGGCGAATGTCTGCTGCGGCTTCGGCGGCTCGACCTCGTTCGACAAGCCGGAACTCTCGGAGCATATCCTGGCGCGCAAGTTGGAAAATGTCGATCAGTCCGGCGCGGCGACGCTGATCACCGATAACCCCGGCTGCATCATGCATCTGCGCGGTGGCATGGATGCCTCAGGGCGCAAGGTCCGCGTGATGCACCTCGTTGAACTGCTCGATGAGGGGCTGCGGGCGAAGTTCCCCGAGGCGTTTGCCATGTCGGGACCCCTGGAGAACGCGGCGGATTAGTGGTGGGGACGACCGCTCCCCGCTGCTGCGGCCACCCTCCCCGACGCGGGGAGGGTGGGGTTGGTTGCCGGTGTGGTAGGGGATAGGTGAGGCGGTGGTGGTAGACCCCTCTCCGCTCCTGCGGCGGCGATCCTCCTCTGAAGAGGGAGGGTGAGAATATCGCCGCGAGCCAAGGGTGATGGCCGTCCCCCGCCCCCCTTACGGCAAACTCGCCAGCAACCAATCTGAGCCTTCTTTAACGAGGTTGACCGTCTTGGTCTCGCTGCTGCCTTTGTCGTAACGCACCGTGCCGGTCACGACCGCCGTGGTTCGACCGTTGTTCGTCGAGACGTTCGTGTTGGTGGCCGAGAAGCTCACCACGCGTCCTTTGCTGAGTTCCTGGACAGTCCAGAGCGATTGCAGGGCTGATGGAGGAACTGATGCGCCGAGTGAGGACGAGAGATAGTCGTGCGCCAGCCCCCAATCATGGTCGCGCACCGCGTCGTAATACCCGGTCGTGGCGTCGCGCGCGCCGGTAATATTCCCGGCGGTGCCACGCACGAGGCGCGGCCCAAGGACTGCCGCGAAGACCCCGGCGATGCAGCAACAGAGGAGGATGACGGCGATCCCGCCGCCGATCCAGAGGCCACGTTTGCTGCGCTGTGTCGGCGGCGGCGCGCTGTAACCCGGAGGCGGCCCGCCGAAACCCGGTTGCGCCGGATAGTTGGGTTGCTGCGGATAGCCGCCGATATTCTGCGGGTTATACGGGGGCGGTGTCGCCATGCACTCGTTCTCCTGCGAATGGTCTCCAGAATAAACGCTGTCGCCTCAGATACGTGTAGGGCGGGCTCACCGTTTCTCGGTTCGTTGCCGAATCCCGGCCTTCGATCATACTTGTCGCCGATAGGTTGGGTGTTGAACAAGCTGAGCGCGTAACTGGGAGATATGGATGGGTAGCGCGATAACGGTGCGCCCGATGGTTGAAGCCGATTTGCCACAGATCTTGACAATCGATCGCGCGGTTGGCTGGCAACACACGGAATCGCACGTTCGCTTTCTGCTCGACGATGCGGAGACCCGCGGCTTCGTCGCGGAGGCTGCAGGCGCGCCGATCGGCTTTGCCTTCGCGGGCATCCGTGAGCCGGTTGGCTGGCTCGGGTCGCTGGCGGTCGATCCCGCCCATCAGGGGTGCGGGGTCGGGATGGCGCTTTGCAGTGCTGCGGATACCTATTTCCGCGAAGATGCGCGCTGCGACACCGCCATTTTAGAAGCATATGTGGAGAATCGCCGCGCGATCGATCTCTACGATCGGTTGGGTTTCGTCGTCACCGGCGTGGCCGATTTCTGCGGCACTCCGGTCGGCGAAGCGCCGATGATTCCGGCCGCCACCATCACTGTGGTTGGTGCAGGCGCGGTACGCACCGTCAGCCGCTTGACCGAAGCCGATCTGTCGTTTCTGGCCCCGCTCGATGACAGCTATTATGGCGGGTGGCGCGACCGCGATCTGCTCTTCTGGCTCAGCGAGGGGTTCGAGGCCGCGCGGCTGCTCCGTGTCGATGGTCAGCTCGTCGGCTATTGCCTTGTTGAGGCCGCGACCGGTCGCCTTGGCCCCGCTGCCGCCCCGACGCTGCCCGATTTTCTTGCCCTGCTCGACGATGTTTTGCTGGCAATGCCGAGTGGCGAAGGCACGCCGACGCGTGCGGTCTCCTTGCGGATCGTCAATCCCGATCCGGCGGTGCTCACGGCACTCGCCGCGCGGAACTTACACCTTGTCCCTGATCTACGCAATGTCCGCATGGAGAAAGTCTATCGCCGACCCCTGCGCCAGATGAGCGGCTACTATGTCTCAGCGCGCCCGAAGAAGGGGTAGGGACGTAGTGTGTACCCCCGTGCTCCCCAGTTTTACGGGTGAAATGGCGATAACGTTAGTGGCGTGGCTTTGTTTAGTGATACTCTGAACCAATGACCCCTTTCTTTCGCTCTCTGTTTCCTCCGTGGCCTCTGTGCGCCCTGTGGTTAAACCTCGTCCCCTTACCCGTCAATGCGCGGTCGTCCCGCTGATCGCTACAGCGTCTACCGCACGAACGCCACATAGGTGATCTCCGCGCCGCCTGGTGTGCGCTCACCGGGGATTTCGCGTAACCCGGCTGCGGTGGCGACGCGGCGGGCTTCGGCTACATCTTTGTCGAAGTCGCGCTCTTCGCCGCGCGGCACGATGATCAGCAAGGGGCCTGCGGGGAGGGCAGCGGCATCGTTCGGCAACTCGCGCAACGGCGTGCCCCAGGCGGTGAATTGCAGCGCCTCGACCGAGAGGAATGGCGACGGTACATAGGCGACGAGTCCCGGTTCGCGCTCGCGGGCGGCGCGGATGGCGAGCCCCGCGCGCGTCTCCCCAACATATTGGAATTTGCCGAGGACGCGCGGATCGCCGGGCAGGCGAATGAAGTAGATCCAGAGGTTGACCGCGATCGCCAGGGCCAGGGCCGCGCTGCAGATGATCGGTGCGACCCGTCGTAACAGACGCGGGGCATCGAGGCTGCGCAGGCGTTCCCAGATCGCGACGAGGCCAATGGCCGCCAGGAGATAGGCGGCGGGCGCGGCATCCTGGGCACGCACCGCGCTCGGCGCATCGACCGAGACGATGCTGGGGGCGAGGAGGGCGATGAGCCAGCCGAGGATGAACAGGGCCGGAAAACCGAAGCGTAGCGCGGAGATGATCGTTAGCGCCAGACCGACCGCGAAACAGAGTGCCGTCACCACATCCAGCATCGGCCAGTTCGGGGCGTGATGGCGCGCGTTCGGTTCGCCGCGCCAGTTGAACATCCCGACGTGGCGCATGATATTCTGCTCGACCGCTTCGAGCTTGGTGCGACCTTCCAGATATTGATCGGAGAGGACAAAGACCTGTTCCGTGCGCTTAAAGAAGTTGTCGGGCTGCTCGATCGCGTATTGCCCGAGCGGGATGAGGGTCAGCGCGGCGACGACG
The DNA here is from genome assembly GCA_036563365.1 of Thermomicrobiales bacterium. Classification (GTDB taxonomy): domain Bacteria; phylum Chloroflexota; class Chloroflexia; order Thermomicrobiales; family CADCWN01; genus CADCWN01. The sequence goes on along the minus strand of DATCMP010000485.1, from coordinate 18,728 downwards.
GCGCACAGGACGAGACCGGGCCAGAAGCGCCGCGGGAAGTCGCCCCGCTCGCGTAAGAAGAGGACGATCGCAGCGCCCGCCAGGACCGGCAGGGCGAAGCGTCCCGGATAGTAGTTGTAGATCGCCAACCCGCCGCAGAGCCCGGCGAGGGCGAAGGCGAGGAGCCCGCGCCCCCCACGGCGTACCTGGGCGACCCCAATGAGGAAAAGGGCGAACGCGGTGAGGGTGCAGAGGGTAGTCGGGGCGGTGTCGAACGCGAGGCGATCGATGCTGACCCGCCAGGAACCGACCGCGCCGAGCAGCGCCGCGACGAGGGCGACGCGCGGCCCCGCGAGTTGCCGCGCGACGACCCAGAGGGCCGCGATCGCCAACACTCCAGCCCCGGCGGTCAGGCCGCGCAAACTCGCCAGCGATGCCCCGAAGAGCTTGAAGTCAACGGCCAGCAGGGCCGGGTACAGCCCCGGCAAGGAGATGTTCGGGATGTAGACCGGCCGGTATCCCGGCTCGGTGAGGATCCGCAGCGCCTCCAAACCGTGTCGCGCCTCATCGCGCCACATCCCGAACGGGATCCCGCCGAGGTTGTAAAAGCGGGCCGCTGCGGCGAGGACAAGGATCGCCGCCAGGGCCAGCGATTCGCCGCGCCGCGACAACGAGCCTCCGGGCGACGAGGAGTTGTCCACAAGGCCGCCACCGGTGATCGCGTTCGGTTGCGCCGCCGAATCTTCACTTAATCGCCGCCCTTTTCTCCCTGTAACGAGGGTCGCCAGGACGATGATCAGGCCGCTCGCGCCGACGATGAGCGCGAGCGGGATCTGTCGGTTGCTGGTCAGTAACGCCTGTCCGGCGATCAGTGGCAGGAGGCCGAGCACGCTGACAACCGGCGTGGGCACGCCACGGTTGTGTGCCGCGGTTAGGAGGTGCGCGGCGACGCGGGCCAGATCATCACGCCAGACGATCGGCAGGAGGGCGACGAGGAGCAAGAGCGGCAGATGGCCGAACTCCCAGAAGCGCGGGCGATCGAGCGCGGCGACGAGCGCGAACGCGGCGAGCAGGAGGAGGCCACCGATCGTCGCGCGCGTTGGCCGGCGCAACAGCCCCAATGCCACGCCCCAGCCGGAGGCGATCAGCAGCAGCCAGCGCCACCAGGCGGCGAGCGGTGGCAGGGCGATCCCCGTGCTGGTTCCCTCCACCAGTTGTGCCGGGCCGAGGACCGCGACACCGAGGGCGCGACGGTCGCCGGGTGGGGTGAACGTGTCCCCGGTGAGGGTGACGCGGGTATCGACCGCGCCGTCGATCGGGCCATTGAGCGCCACGTGGGGTCGTTCTTCGGCGCTGACGACGCGGCGGTCGATCGGCACGCCATTCACGTCGATCGCCACCTGGGGTGCAGCGGCCCCCGCTGGCCGACTCGCCGCCAGCGTCAGCGTAAAGACCAGCGGGCGATTCGCCGAGAAGGCGAGCCCCGCCGCGCGGAAGATCAGGGTCGAGCGATCGTCGGACCAACGATAGGTCACACCGGCCGGGTTGCGTTCCGCCGCGTTGAACCCCGAGGTCGCCGCCCGATCGCCGGGGTCGCCCACAGCGATCGTTTGCGTCAGCGGGCGGGCGTAGATCAGCACGAGGGCGAGGCTGGCGAGGGCGAGGGTAAGTATTAAGCACAAAGTACGAAGTACGACGTGATCTGAGCCGAAGATTGTCTGGCGCGTATCCGCCGCTGCCGGACAACGCTTACGCCGCTTCTTCGGCGGTGCTGGATTGCGCGGTGCGCTGGCGTGCTGGCTCACAATCCCTGCTGTATCATCTGGTGTTTGTCCTCACTCGTTTGGTTGTGTACGACTGTGGCGATGCGGTGGGAGTATAGCAAGAGCTTCGGTGTTTTTTGCCGCACGCCGATCGCTCCCCCACCCGATCGCGTAGCCCGATGTTATGATGCGCCTCGCGATCGGACTGCTGCCGTGAAACGTTGGCTACGCATCCTGGTCGCGGTATTCGCGGTATTCATAGTGAGAGGATGACGTTCGCGAGGATGCTCGCCACCTTAATGTGATCGCCGTCGAGGGCTACTGCGCGAGGAGGAACGATGAACGCGACCGATCTCTGTTTCACCGCCGCGATCGAACTGGCCGGGATGATCCGTCGCAAAGAGGTTTCCCCCGTCGAGGTGACGGAAGTGGTGCTGGCCCGGATTGAACGCCTCAATCCGACCCTCAACGCCTTTTGCACCGTCACGGCGGACGAGGCGCTGGCGACGGCGCGCGAAGCCGAGGCGGCGGTCGTGCGTGGCGCGGCGTTGGGGCCGCTGCACGGCGTGCCGATCTCGATCAAAGACCTGACGATCACGAAGGGGATGCGGACGACGCGCGGCTCGCGCCTCTACGCCGACGCGGTGCCGGACGAAGATGCCCCGGTCGTCGAGCGGGTGCGGGCAGCGGGCGCGATCATCGTCGGCAAGACGAATACGCCGGAGTTCGGTTGGAAAGGCGACACCAGCAATCCGCTCTTCGGCGTCACCCGCAACCCCTGGGATCCGGCGCGTCAGGCGAGTGCGGGCGGGTCGAGCGGCGGGGCGGGGGCGGCGGTCGCGGCGGGGCTCGCGCCGCTGGCGCTCGGGACCGATGGCGCGGGGTCGATCCGCATCCCGGCCAGTTTCTGCGGGATCGTCGGGCTGAAGCAACAGCTCTGGCGTGTGCCGACCTATCCGGCCAGCCCGGTCGAGGCGGTCGCGCATACCGGTCCGATGACCCGTACGGTGCGCGATGCCGCCCTGCTGCTGAACGTGATCGCCGGACCGGATGAGCGCGACCGCCTCTCGTTGCCCGCCACCGGTGAGAATTGGCTGATGGCCTGCGAGGGGGGAGTGCGCGGCCTGCGCGTCGCCTGGTCGCCGGATCTCGGGTCTGCGGCGGTCGATCCCGAGGTCGCCCAGTTCTGCGCGGTAGCCGCGAGCTGCTTCGCCGATGATCTGGGCTGTGTGCTCAGCGAGGCGAATCCGGGCTTTGCCGATCCGGGCCACGCGGAGCGGATCATCTTCTACGGTGGGGTGGCGGCCAATGTGGCCGACCTCTCACCCGAGCGTGCCGCGCTCGTCGATCCCGCCCTTGCGCGTGCCTTGCAAGAGGAGACGGCGGGCCTGACCGCCCTGGATTACATCGGGGCGAATGCCACCCGACAGGGGCTGTGGGAAACGACCCGGAAATTCTTCGAGGGGTTCGATCTGCTGCTGACACCGACAATCGCCGTGCCGCCATTCCGGGCGGGCGAAGAGGGACCGCGCGAGGTAAATGGTCGCCCGGTCGAGCGATTCGGCTGGACCCCCTTCACCTATCCGTTCAACCTCACCGGCAACCCGGCGTTGACTGTCCCCGCCGGGTTCACGGCAGCGGGGCTGCCCGTCGGCCTGCAAATCGTCGGGCGGCGTTTCGATGAGGCTACCGTGCTCCGCGCCGGTGCCGCGTTCGAGGCGGTGCAACCGTGGGCGGCGCGGCGCCCGCCCGAGGGGAACTGACCCTCACCCCGTCGCCTCCGGTTCATCGGAGGCGACGGGGCGGGGGTAACTCACCCGTCTACCAGTTCGACCTCAAGCCGTTTATTGATCTTCCCCTTGCTGCGCGTCCCGATCACGCGGATACCGCCGACTTCGCGCGCATCGGCGACGTGGGTGCCGCCATCGGCCTGGGTATCGAGCTCGCCGACCGAGACGACGCGCACCTCGCTGATCCCCGGTGGCAGCAGATTGATCTTCGTGCGGATGAGATCGGGGATCGCGAACGCTTCCTCGCGCGGTAGGATCTGTACCGAGACCGGTGCGCCCGCCGCGATCGCCGCGTTGGCGCGTTCCTCGATCTGCTGCACGCGCTCGGGGTTCAGATCATCGAGTTCGAAATCCATCCGCGCGCGGTCGAGATACATCTGCCCGCCGGTCACCTGCGCGCCGAACTCGCGCCAGATCGTGCCGCAGAGGACGTGCATCGCCGTGTGCGTCCGCATCAGGCGATAGCGCCGCTCCCAATCGAGTGCCCCGTGTACCGACTCGCCCACTTGCGGCAGCGGTTCCGTGCCGCCGAGTTGGTGGACGACCTCACCGCCGCGCTTCTCCACCTTCTCCACCGGCCAGCTGCGCCCTCCCGCGTGCAGCGTCCCCGTATCGTGGGGTTGCCCACCCCCGCCGGGATAAAAAGCGGTCTGATCGAGTGTGACCGCCCGTGATTCGGCGTCAACGGCAGTCACCGTCGCGTCGAACTCGCGCACATAACTATCGGTCTGGAAGAGTAGTGTCGTCATCGTGGCCTTCTTTCACGCGCTCCTCGATTCGCCGCGCGGCATCATAGGAGAGGGTACGAAGGCCGTCAAACGGAAGTACGAGTTTAATCACAGCGCGCACGGGGGACACAGAGAGTGGACGCGAGGCGAGAAAGTGCGAGGAGAGGGGCGGCCTGAAACAATGGGGCGGGAATAGGCAGCGTGGCCTTTGCTCCGCGCACAGCGATCACCTGGACGATTGCTAACAACGAGTCACCCCTCCCTCTTCAGGGGAGGGATAGACCCTCGATTCGCACCAACACCACAACGGGCAGTTGCCGGGTCGTGCGCTGCTGGTAATCGTTGAAGTTGGGCCGTTGTGCCGCGTGCTGCGCGAAGATTCGCGACCGCTCTGGCTCGCTGACGACCGTTGCCCGCGCCCGGAACACCTCACCGCCGACCTCAACCGTCACCTCGGGATTCGCCACCAGATTGTGATACCAGGCCGGGTGGTTCGATGCGCCGCCAGCCGCCGCCACGACCACGATCCGCTCACCATCGGTCGTGTACGACATCGGCGTGGAGCGCTGCTGACCGCTCTTCGCGCCGGTGGTGGTCAGGACGAGCAGCGGCACCGCGTCGAGCGGCGCGTTCAGTTTGCCGCCGTTGGCCCGAAACTCCACGATTCGCCGGGCATGGAACGCTTTCAGGTCGGTTTGCTCGGTCATAATCGGTGCTCCACTCCTGTCGCTACGCAGAGATACTGCAAATCCGAGTATCAATGTTCGAGGTCGATTCGCCTTCGGATAGGGCGACAGGAAACGCGGGGCAGAGATGCCAGCAGATCGCTGGCCGAATCGACAGGTATCCGCCTTGGTGTGCTGTGGCCTTGCGCGGTCGCGAAGACGTGCGAGGATAGACCGTTGGCCTGGCGATATCGTGCGGAAGTGTTCGCGCCCTCCCGGCGTTAGCAGCCGTGACGTTTCCATTGCGTCGTGTATGACCACTGGCACAGGAGGGACTATGCGTATCGGGGCGACGTTCCCGCAGACCGAGATCGGCAACGATCCGGTCGCGATCCGCGATTGGGCGCAGGCAGCCGAAGGGGTCGGCTATGATCATATTCTGGTTTTCGATCATGTTCTCGGGGCGGGGCTCTCGACTCGCCCGAATTGGAGCGGCCCGTACAACAGCGCCACCCCCTTCCATGAGGTGTTTGTCCTCTATGGCTACATCGCGGCGCTGACCAGTCGGGTTGAACTGGTCACCGGTGTCGTCATCCTGCCGCAACGACAGACGGCGCTCGTCGCCAAACAGGCCGCGACGCTCGATCTGTTGAGCGGCGGGCGCTTACGGCTCGGGGTGGGCGTCGGTTGGAACGCGGTCGAGTATGAGGGCTTAAACGAGAACTTCTCCGATCGCGGCGCGCGGAGCGAGGAGCAGATCGCCGTGATGCGCGCGCTTTGGCAGGAGACGGCGATCGACTTCAAGGGGCGCTGGCATACGCTGGACAACGCCGGGATCAATCCCCTGCCGGTCCAGCGACCGATCCCGATCTGGATCGGCGGCACCGCCGAACCGGTCCTGGAACGGATCGGGCGGATCGGCGATGGCTGGTTCCCGCAGCGCCCGGCTGATGACGAGATGAAGGCGGCGCTCGAACGGTTGCATGGCTATGCCGAGAAGGCGGGCCGCGCCCCAAGCGCGATCGGCATCGAGCCGCGGATCGGGTTGGGGCAGGTACGGGAAGCCGATGCAGCAGACTATCTCGAACGTTGGCGCGCGTTGGGCGCGACCCACATCAGCGTCAACTTCATGGGCGCGGGCTTCAAGACGCCGCAGGAGCATATCGAGGCCCTGCGGCGTGTGCGCGAACTCCTGCCGCACGAGTAATGCGAGGGCGGGGGCAGCACCCCCGCCCTGTTCGCTATCGGCTCGCCATCCCCGGTGGTGGCCCGAGTGGTGGCAGGACACCCATCTGCTGGAGCATCCCCAGCGCGTCGGCATACGCCCAACTCTCGACGATCTTCCCGCGACTCACGCGGAACATGTCGATACCGGTGACGGTAATCGTCTTGCCCGATGGTGGTACGCCCATCAGCGGGCCGCTATGCGTGAATTGCAACGTCCAGTAGTAACTGACCAGGTCGCCATCTGCGAGCCAATGCGTGGTTGTGTAGCGCACATCCGAGGCGGTCTGGTGGAGCATCGCGATGAATTGCGTCGCCCCGGCGATCCCGCCTTCGCGCGCCGGATTGCTCGGGTCGTGGACGACATACGCGGGATCGAAGATCTCTGCGGCAAGGCTGAGATCCCCACCCTGGATGACGTCGGTGACGAGTCGTTGGACAAGGGCTTTGTTCGCCGCGCTGGTCATGTCCCTCCCCCTTCTACAATGCAAGGCGCGATGATCACCGCTGACATCAGGTCAACGGGAAGGGGGAATATTCATTTCGGGCTATGGCGCCGGTATCGGTTATCGGGGCGTTCTTGGTCGATCCTCGCGGTTTTAATCATCTGTCGTCGACGTCAGGCGTGCTTTCACCGCGTCCAGATCGCTGTTCACCGTCGCCTCCGCGCGGGCCAACGCTGTATCTTCCAGGCGCAGCAGGTAGGCGGGATGGAAGGTGGTGATGATCGCGGTGCCATGCGGGCCGGGATGCCAGCGGCCACGCTCCTGGGTAATCTTGAAGCTTTTGCCCAGCAATGCCTTGCCCGCCGTACCGCCGAGCGCGAGGATCACTTGCGGTCGCACGAGCCCGATTTCCACGTCGAGCCAGAGGTGGCACGCGGTGGCCTCGGCCTCGGTCGGCGGGCGATTCTTCAGTCGACCGTTGACCGGCGCGGCGGGGCGGCAGCGCACGACGTTGGTCAACCAGATATCATCGCGACGGAGGCCAAGCCGGGTGAACCACGTCTCCAGTAAGCGTCCCGACGGGCCGCTGAACGGGTGACCGGAGCGATCGTCCATCTCCGATGGGCCTTCGCCGAGGATCAGCAGTCGCGCGCGCGGCTGCCCCTCGCCGAAGACGACCTGGCGGCGGGTACGGCTCAGGTCGCAGCGCACGCAACCGCGCGCCTCGGCGCGTGCCTCGTCGATGTTGGCGAATGCGGGCGTCTCGCTGGTCACCGTCGGCTCATCGCCGAAGAGGCGTCCCTGTACCATCGTTCCTCCCTTCGCGCCAACTACTCAGCGTGTCGCACACCATAACGCAGATTCGATACCCGCGATCCCATCGTCACCTGACCTTCGGCACGCATCGTGCAAAGCTTTCCCGATAACGGGTTGGGCCGACAGTCGCTCACGAATCGTCGAACGGGGAAAACGAGCGGCTTCTGCCCCTTAGCGGTATTGCGGTGCGAAGGTCCCGCCTGTATCCCCCGGATGTACTGGGACCAGGGTGTGGCGGTCCCGGTGTTTCGCCCGACTTTCGATTATTTTGGGCTATGCCTCCGACTCTGGTTTGGCTGGATGACCACCGATACACTTGGGCAACTCCTTCAGGTGGAGTCGATGGCAATTGGGAGCATTAGGGGCGGGGATAATGGTGATGGAGGCGCGCGTTGCGGCGCTTTGGCCGATTGTCGCGGAGCTAGGTCGGGCCGCTTCTTCGTCGACGGAGAAGTTACCGCTGCTGCGGGCTGTTCTCGCACGCCTCGCCACTATTTGTGAGGGTTCGGTTGAACTGTGGCATATCGGGGGCGGCAGCGCGTCGCAGGATGACGGTTGGCGCTTGCTGGTTGCAGAGCGCTCGGCCAGTCTTGAGGTGCCTTTAGCCTTACTGGCCCCGCCCCTCGACGATACGATCCGCAACGCCGCCCTGTCTCGCCGCACGATCGTCGTCGCCGAGCCCGTGCCAGCGCTTGCCATACCATTCAACGTCGGTGAGCGCGTGCAAGGGGTGCTGCTGATCCGGGCGACGAGCTTGTCGTCGGCGTTGTTTGACTGGCGCGAACCGTTGGAACAATTCACCCCCCTACTCGGCCTTGCAATCGCCGCCCTCGATCTTCATCGGGTGCCCCCTGCGCTCGCCCCCGCCGACCCGCCGACCGTACCCCTACGGCAATCACCGATCGGCGAGCAACTCGAACAGGAGCTGGCACGGGCACGCCGCAATCGCCGCGCGTTTGCCGTGTTGATGATCAGCCTCGATCGATATCCCGATCCGATCGGAATTGTCGGCAGCGATCTCCGTGAGCGCGTGTTGCGGCAACTCGAAACGGTGCTGCGCGAGACCTGCCGAAATAGCGATGTGGTCGGGCGTTATGATCGCGATCGGCTGCTCTTCCTCCTCCCGGATAGCAGCGCCCAGGGGGCGGCGCATGTGACCCAGCGCCAACTCGATTATCTCTATAGCCGCCCGCTGCGTCTGCCCGGCTATGATCCGCTCTATCTGGATGTCAGCATCGGTATCGCCCTCTTCCCTGTCGATGGCCTCACCGCGAGCGAACTGATCGAGAATGCGGCCAATGCGCTCGCGACCGCGCAACTCCTCGGTGGTCGCCGCGCGGTCGCCGCGTAAGCGTCGCCGGCCTGCCGGCGCTATAAAGCCTCCCCGGTTGTCCTCCGTTGGTCAGCTCTGCCACGCTCCACGCGGGGTGCCGAATGGCACCCCGTTCCTTCTGATACACTAGATCCCTGCGAGAGAGGCAAGTAGACGGAGGTACGCTGTGAGCGCGCAGGCGATCGATACGTTGGTGGTCGCGGTCGTACAAGACGAGGATGCCGATGAGCTGCTGAGTGGCCTGCGCGGCGAGCAGGTCGGGGCGACGAAGATCGGCAGTACCGGCGGTTTCTTACGCACCGGCAACAGCACGATCATGATCGGGATCCCGGCGACGCGGCTCGGGCTGGTCCACGGGATCATCCGCCAGCATTGCCGACGCAGGACGCAGCTCGCGTTGCCGTATTCCACCGCTTTAGAGCCGGGCTTGCTCGCTATCCCGGAGAATTTCGAGGTCGAGGTGGGCGGGGCGATCGTCTTCACCAGGCCGATCGAGCGCTTCATCCAGCTATGAACGTACGGGATGGTTTATGGTCGATTTTCGGCGTCAGGATTGAGAAAAACCGATAATTTCGGCACTTGACTTCTGTGCGCCGATCCGATATTATTAGGTAGAACAAATTTTCTGTAAGTCGGGCGACAACGAGTGGAGGATGGTCATGTCGGGACGTGGACGCGGCGCTGGGAAAGCCCAGGTCGAGGCAGTGGATGCGAGCACCGAGCGCGGCATGGCCGAGCGTGAGCGGGCGATCGATGTGGCTATCTCGCAGATCGAGCGCCAATTCGGCAAGGGCTCGATCATGAAGATGGGGGATGCCACGTCGCGCCTCGCGATCGACGTCATCCCCACCGGCGCGATCGAGTTGGATATGGCGCTCGGGGTCGGCGGTATCCCGCGCGGTCGGATCACCGAGATCTACGGCCCCGAGTCGTCTGGTAAGACGACGATCTGCCAGCACATCATCGCCGAGGCGCAGCGTACCGGTGGGGTGGCGGCGTTCGTCGATGCCGAGCACGCGCTCGACCCGCTCTACGCCCAGCGTTGCGGCGTCAACCTCGATGATCTGCTCGTCTCGCAGCCGGATACCGGCGAGCAGGCGTTGGAGATCGTGGAGACGTTGGTCCGTTCCGGCGCGATCGACGTGGTGGTCGTCGACTCGGTCGCCGCCTTGGTGCCGCGCGCCGAGATCGATGGCGACATGGGCGATTCTCACGTCGGCCTTCAGGCCCGTCTGATGTCGCAGGCGCTGCGGAAGTTGACCGGCGCGATCAATCGCTCGAAGACTTCGGTGATCTTCACCAACCAACTCCGCATGAAGATCGGCGTGATGTTCGGCAACCCGGAGACGACCTCCGGCGGTCGGGCGCTGAAGTTCTACGCTTCGGTGCGGATGGAAGTGCGGCGAATCGAGGCGATCAAGGGCGGCACGGATGTGATCGGCAGCCGGACCCGCGTTAAGGTCGTCAAGAACAAGGTCGCACCGCCATTCAAGCAGGCCGAGTTCGATATCATGTACAACGAGGGAATTTCCAAGTCGGGCAGCATCCTCGATGCGGGCGTCAACCTCGGGCTGGTCCGTAAGAGCGGTGCTTTCTTCTATCTCGATGAGGAGCGCCTGGGCCAAGGTGAGCGCAACGCCAAAGACTTCCTCAAGAACAACCCCGAGATCATGGCGGATCTCGAAGGGCGCATTCGCGCCACCGCCCCGAGCAACGGTTTCCAGGAGCCGCTCGCGGCGGTTGCCGCTGTGGATGACGATGAAGAACTCGGTGACGAGGAATAATCGCGCCCGCTTTCTCCAGATCGAGCAACGCGGCACGGGGGCAAGCGCGACGGCGCGGCCCCCGTGCCGCGTTTGAGGTGACAGATGGCGTTTAAAAAGCCGACGGAGCGCGCGGAGCGCGCGGAACGGAAACCGGTCGTGATCGTCGGCGGTCGGCTCACGCGGATCGCCCCGCAACGCGACCCCGCGCGCGTCAGCCTGTACCTCGATGGGCGCTTCGTCCTCGGGATCAGCACAGCGATCATGGAGGAGCAAGGGCTCCGTGTCGGCCAGGATCTCACGGCGGCACAGGTCGCGACCCTGCACGCGCAGGATGAACTCGGCAAGGCGGTCGATAAGGCGCTCGCGTTCCTCACCTCTCGCCCGCGCAGTATCCGCGAGGTGCGTGACCGACTGAAGGAAAAGGAGATTCCGCCGGAGACGATCGATGCGGTGATGACGCGGCTCGAAGGCTGGGGCTACATCGGCGACGAGGGCTTCGCGCGCTACTGGATCGAGAATCGCACCAGCAATCAGCCGCGTGGCAAACGCCTCTTGCGGCAGGAGTTGTGGCAGAAGGGCGTGGAGCGCGAGACGGTCGATCAGGTCCTCGAAGAGGCGGAATTGAACGAAGAGGGCGCGGCGCTCGACCTCGCGCGGAAGCGCCTGGGGCAACTGCGCTCGCTCGATGAGCAGACGCAGCGCCGCCGCCTCGGTGCCTTCTTGCAGCGCCGGGGCTACGATTGGCCCACGGTGAAACATGCCCTCGACGCCCTGTTCAGCGAGGCGACGGAGGGGGAAGACGGCGAGGCGCTGGGCGACTCCGATTCCTACGCCTATGAAGGGTAACAATCGCCGATCCTGAACGATGAAAGCTGCCCGGCGTGGTGCAGGCCGAGCCGTACGTATGGTATGATCAAGTGCGGTCTGGATAACGGGCCGCTTTTGTTTTGCCCCGTAGCGGCGTCCCGCCGATCCGCGCCCGGGCCGATGGAATGGAGCAGACCAGATGGCAGAGATTAAGTGGTTCGGCCACGGGTGTTTCCGGGTGCGTGCGCGCGAGGCGATGGTTATTCTCGATCCGGTCGGGAAATCGACCGGGTACACGTTGCCGAGGCAGAAGGCCGATATCGTCACGGTCAGCCATCAGCATCCCGGCCATACCGCCCTGGGTCAGGTCCAAGACGGCTATTTCCTGATCGATGGCCCCGGCGAGTACGAAGTCAACGATGTTTTCCTGACCGGTATCCGCACCTTCCATGACGATAAGCTAGGGAAAGAGCGCGGTTACAACACGATCTATCTCCTCGAATTGGAAGAGATGCGGATCTGTCATCTCGGTGATCTCGGCCATGTGCTGACCGAGAGCCAGGTCGAGGGGATCGAGGCGGTCGATATCCTGATGGTGCCGGTCGGTGGGGGGAACGCCCTCGACGCGCAGACGGCCAACGAGGTCATCGCCCAGATTCAGCCGCGGATCGTCATCCCGATGCATTATCGCACCGCGAGCGGTGACTCTGGTCTCGATGACCTCGCCCAATTCTGCAAGACGCTCGGTGTCGAGAACCCGACACCACAAGAGAAGTTGACGATTCGGAAGAACGATCTGCCGGAGACGGTACAGGTCGTGATCCTTGAACCATAATTTGGTCGCACGGCGAGATAGCGAGTAGTTGCAAGGGGATTGGAGGCGGGGGTGATACGCGGCGAGCAGGTAGAGGCGGGTGAGACACGTCCGAAGTATATCTTCGTCACCGGCGGGGTCGTCTCCTCGATCGGGAAGGGGATCACCACGGCGTCAATCGGACGATTATTGAAGAGCCGCGGGGTGAGCGTCGCGATCATGAAGCTCGATCCGTACCTCAACGTCGATCCAGGGACGATGTCGCCGTATCAGCATGGCGAAGTGTTCGTCACCGACGATGGGGCGGAAACCGATCTCGATCTCGGTCACTACGAGCGTTTCACCGACGAGAGTGTCTCGCGCTCCTCGAACGTCACCACCGGCCAGGTCTATTCCTCGGTGATCGCCAAGGAACGGCGGGGTGATTTCCTGGGCGGCACGATCCAGGTCATCCCGCACATCACCAACGAGATCAAGGCGCATGTCGCCGCCGTGCGAAAGACGCACGGCGCACAGGTGACGATCGTTGAGGTCGGCGGCACGGTCGGGGATATCGAGAGCTTGCCCTTCCTTGAGGCGATCCGGCAGATCCGCCACGATGCGGGGCGTGACAATGTCCTCTACATCCACGTCACCCTCCTGCCGCAGATCAATAATGGCGAACTGAAAACCAAGCCGACCCAGCACTCGGTCAAGGAGCTGCGCTCGATCGGTATCCAGCCGGATGTGATCGTGCTGCGTTCCGAGACGGCGATCCCTACCGATGTGAAGGAAAAGATCGCCCTCTTTTGTGACGTGGAGGCGGCGGCGGTTGTCCCCGTGCGGACCGCCGAGACGATCTACGAAGTGCCGTTGATGCTGGAAGCCGCTGGTTTGGGGCGGCGGCTCGTCGAAGAATTAGATCTGGAATGCGGGCCGCCCGATCTCGCCGATTGGCAGGATCTTGTCGCGACGGTGAAGCGCGGCGGTGAACGCCTGCCGGTCGCCATCGTCGGCAAGTACGTGGAACTGCGCGATTCGTACATGAGTATCGCCGAGGCGATCCACCATGCGGCGATTGCACATGGGGTCAGCGCCGATATCCACTGGATCAACTCCGAGGAGTTGGAAACCCTCGAACCGGAACAGGTGTCGCGCATCCTGAATCAGGTCAGCGGCCTGCTCGTCGCGCCGGGCTTCGGTCCGCGCGGCGTGGAAGGGAAGATCCTGGCGGCGCGACACGCGCGGGAGGGCAAAGTACCCTACCTCGGCCTGTGCTACGGGATGCAGATGGCGGTGATCGAGTTCGCGCGCCACGTCTCGGGGCTGGAGGGGGCCAACAGCACCGAGATCGATCCGCGCACGCCGAACGCGATCATCGACCTGATGCCGGACCAGCGCGACCTCGCCGACATGGGCGGCACGATGCGCCTCGGCCTCTATCCCTGCAAACTCGTCCCCGGCACCAAGGCGGCGCAGGCATATGGGGAGGCGGTGGTGCAGGAACGCCACCGGCATCGCTTCGAGTTTAATAACGCCTTTCGCCAGGGTTTGGCCGAAGACGGCCTGATCGTCAGCGGCACCTCGCCCGATGGTCGCCTCGTGGAGATCATCGAGGTGCGCGATCATCCCTGGATGGTCGGCACGCAGTTCCATCCCGAGTTCAAGTCGCGCCCGACCCGCCCGCACCCGCTCTTCCGCGACTTCATCGCCGCCACGATCGCCGCGCACCACCAGCGCGAGGGCGGCAACGCGGATGGTGCCATTGTTGTCGAGGAGTTGGTGGCGACCCCGGCGGATTAAGATGGTTCGACGAAAATATGGATCCTGCAAGGCGGGGGTGTAAGCACCCCCGCCTTGCTGTTTGCCCAGCGCGACGGGTGGTTTACAGGATTTTGTCGTTCTTCCCGGCGAGCTGGCGCAGCGGCTCGGTCTGGCCGGTGTGGTAGGTGTCGTGGAAATACAAGAAGAATAGCGCTTCGCCGAGCGGCATCGCCCGCCCAAACGTAATCTCGCGTGCGAGATCTTCGGACGTAAGCTGCTCGATCGCGGCATCGATCCGTTCCTGGCCCTGCTCTAGGGCGGTCAGGAGGCCCTCAAGTGGCAGTACGCCATCGCCGTCGCCGAGGATCGGGGCCGACTCACGCCCATAGCGCGCAACGGCCGTATCACCCAGAACCTTCTCTTGGCCCAGCGCCTCAAGGACGTAATCGCGGTGTACGGCGAGATGGCCCAGCGTCCAGTTCAGACAGTTACCGCGCATCGGTGGTTGTAGCAGGCTTTCGGCATGGGTTAGCCCTTCCGTTTGCCGCTGGATCAGCCATACGTTACGAGCGTATGCCTTCCCGATCTGTTGCGCGGAGATGACTGCCGGATCATGCGTTGCGACCATCGGAGCCTCCTGATGAGCGATCACCGTGTGATTTGTTCGACTACGATAGCACGGATGTTCGCCACGTCAAGCCCGTTTGGCCCGCTATCGCCCGCTTGCCTCTTGCCGTCCCGAATGCTGGCTGCGCGCGGTCACTCGTAGTATTCCGGCGCTGTCCGCAGATTTTTCCATTGCTCGGCGTCGTGGCCGAAGACGATCAGCGTGACGCCCCGTCTGACGGCGAGATCGAGGAGTTTGGCTGTGCTGGCCCGCACCCCGGCTTCGTCCATGTCGAACGGGCCGATGGGGCGCGTCTCGGGGGTATAGCCGGCGATGTCGCGGGTCATCGCGTCGATCGCCAGCAGCACCGGCCCGGTCTGCGGCAACGTGACCAGCACCGACTGGTGGCCCGGCACATGGCCGCCCGACGCGATTAATTCGACCCCTGGCACGAGCTCCGTGTCGCCATCAACCAGGCGGTAATGCAGCTTCGGGTCATCCCAGTAGGGGCGAGTCATCCCGAAACGCGGATGAACTTCGGCCTGCGCGGCCTCATACTGCTCGCGCTGGATCACCAACTCGGCATCCGGGAACTCGTTGTGGCCGCCGGCATGATCGGGATCGAGGTGGGTGCAAACGAGGTAGCGGATATCGGCGGGGCGCAGGCCGAGCGCGGCGAGCTTATTGGTGACATAATCCTCGTCGTCCACGCGCATCCCCTGGTAGTCGGGTGCCTTATAGGCGCCGAGCGTCTCGCGCGAGTAGCCGGTATCGACCAGGATATTCGTGCCGTCGTCGGTCTGGATCAGGTAGCCCGGTGCGGGCGTGCCGCTGGCTTCATTGCGTGCATAGACGAGGAGATAAAGGCGCATTGCGGTCCCTCCCATCTGCCCAATCGGTCTACCATCGCGGGTTAAGCCATTAATCGCGCGCCAGGAGTGCGGCGCACGCGCTATTCTTCGACGATCACCACCGGGTATTCCTCGACACCCGCCTTAGCGAGGAGGCGATATTGCGCGTACTCCTCGAGCAACTGGCGGAATCCCGCCGGATCGAGTGACGCGCGATGCTCGTAGAGGTGATCGGCCAGATAGTCGCACAACTCCGCGACGTGTTGTCTCCTGGGGAGGATCACCGTTTCGCCGGTTGTCAGCTTGGGCAGGCGGATGACCGGGACGCGCACCTCGACGGTGCGTACTTCCTCGTTCGGCTCGGGGCTCGTCACGCGTTTCTCACTTCCGATAGGGCAGAATTGCGCGGAGCGCCGTGAGTTTGTCGGCGATACGGGACTGGAGAATCTGCATCTCATCGAGCAAATCGCTCAATCGTTGCGGATCGGCGCTCGGCAACTCATCGAAGAGGCGTTTGTTCTCCTCCCCGAGCGCCCATAGCTCCATCCGTAACCGCGTATCCCATCCGATCGGCTCCGGCATCTCCACCTCGCAGCGTACTGTATCGTCCAGCAACCATCATAACACGAGGGGTATCGTCTCCCCAGGGGGCCTTCTGACCGATCGCCGCGTCAATCCTCGGCGTACAGTCCTGCCAGCGTTCGCACCGTCTGTGCCATCCGTGCGCGCAGTTCTACCGGGGCGACCACTTCGACCTCCGCGCCGAGCTTGAGCAGATCGCCGATCGCATGCTCGTGCGATTCGATCGGGATCGTCACCGTCAGCCAGTCTGCCGAATCGGTCGGCGTGGCTGCCGCCGCCACGGCGCGGTTCACGGCGGGGGCGGCGAGGTAGGGGAGCATGGCGCGGGCGCGCGGCCCGAGCCGTATCGTCGCTGCGCTGCGGTAGCTGCTCTCCTCGAAGCGGCGTGCCCAGGTCTGCCAAGCGGCGGCGAGGTCGAAATCTATCGGCCGCTCGAATTGCTCCTCTAACGTTTCGAGTTCGAGGAGGCGTCCGATCCGGTAGGTGCGAATTTGGCCCTCGGCGCGGGCCATCAGATACCAGTCGCCCCCCTTGAGGACCATCCCCAGGGGCTCCAAGATGCGCCTCCTCTCCCCGGCGCTGCCCGCCCGACGATAGTGGATGCGGATCGCCCGTTGCTCCCAGACCGCCCGCGCGACCGCCGTCAGGTAGGGGGTCTGCTCGGTATCGCGGAACCAACCCGGCGCGTCGAGGTGGAACCGTTCCTGAATCCGCCCGGCCTGTTCGCGCAGCGGCGAGGGCAGGGCGGCCAGCAGCTTGAGTTGGGCGGCGGCAAGCACCCCGCCCAGGCCCAACTCCGCCGCCGCGCTCGGCAAGCCAGCCAGGAAGAGCGCGCCGGCCTCATCGCCGGTCATCCCGGTCAGGCGCGTCCGATACCCTTCGAGGAGCCGGTAGCCACCGGTCGGGCCGCGATCGGCGTAGATCGGCACGCCGGTTGCGGCAAGGGCATCGACGTCGCGGTAGATCGTTCGCAGCGATACTTCCAGTTCCTCCGCTAACGCCAGTGCCGTCATCTGCCCGCGCGTTTGTAACAACAGGAGGAGCGAGAGCAGCCGATCCGCGCGCATAGCCATCTCCAGGCGATACCTGACAAAGGTTGACAAGTATAGCCAGTATCCTCTTCTCGTGGACAAGTTTCCACCTTCGCCATGGGGGGAGGGGAAACAATGATGGTGATGGAGGAGGAGGGGTGCCAATGACTACACGAGCAACCGCGACGTTCGAGACCGTCAACTGGGACGAGAGCCCGTTCAGCGAGATTGCGGGTGGACCGAAGCTCACCCGCGCGCTCGTGACCGGCACCTATAGCGGTGATCTCCACGGGCAGACGACCGTGGCGTTCATTATGGTTTACCCGGACGAGGCTACGGCAAACTTCAGCGGGCTGGAGCGGATCGAAGGGCAACTCGGCAGTCGCAGCGGCAGCTTTGTGCTGCGTCACGAGGGCAGTTTCGCCGGTGGCGAGGCGAAAACGACGTTGACGATCGTGCCCGGCTCCGGTACCGGTGAACTCGCAGGCTTGCGCGGCGACGGTACATCCCTTGCCCCGGCTGGCACGAAGGCGGAACTCACGCTCGACTATGACCTTGCTTAACCGGTAGGGGCACGCGGATCTCGCCGCAGAGCCACAAAGACACAAAGGGCCGCAGAAACGAGGGGCAGGATTGCATTACAGAGCGCACAGAGGACACAGAGAGGACACGAGAGGGGGAAGGGTTCACCTCCAGAGGCGCAGAGGCACAGAGGCACAGAGGGCGGCAGAGGGGACGAGGGCAAGCGGGGAATTCAAGAGTGACGAATGGTTCGGGCGGCGCTGCTTTCTTTCGTAGACCGTGTGCACGATAGCGCGGCCAGGGCTTGCCCCAGTGATTGCGCGGAGCAGGGACTATCGCTCTGATGCCGATGTGATCACGGCGGGCGTCGCATAGCGCCGCCCTTCTGCTACCCTTCCTGCACAGGGAGTTGTGCGGGAAGGGATACGGATGGCCTATATCTTTCGTCCCCCGACAGAAGCCGATGCGCGGGTGATCCTCGGTTGGCGCTATCCGAGGATCTATGCGGCGTACAACGCCAATCCCTCACGAGTGTCCGAGGGGATCGCGTCGCTGCTCGATCCGGCGAATGCGTATCTCGCCATCTTCGATGCTGCTGACACGCTCTGCGGCTTTTGCTGCTTCGGCGCGGAAGCGCGTGTGCCGGGTGGCGAATACACCGAGCCGCCTGCCCTGGATGTGGGGCTCGGGATGCGGCCCGATCTGACCGGTGCCGGTCGCGGCCTGGAGTTCTTCCAGGCCATCCTGGCCGAGGGTGCGCGTCGTTATGCGCCGCCGCGCTTCCGCCTGACGGTTGCCACCTTCAATGAGCGTGCAAGGCGTGTTTACGAGCGCGCCGGTTTTCGCCCGATGGTCACCTTTCGGCGCGGCGGCGAGCGCGATGCCCTGGAGTTCCTGCTGATGCTCGGGCCACCGCTGCAAGAAGAAGCGAAGCGGGACAGTTAGGCTGTGCGCGCTCTCCATCTTGTGACGAGAGGCCCGCGCGTATTCACGAGCGGGCCGCTCGTCGGTTTAGGCAAGGAAGTTGGCGACACTCACCTTATGGCAGCGGGCGCACATACGCCGTCAGGAGATCGTCGAGGGCAGAGACGGGGTCGGCGCAACGGCCGATATGGACCGGGGCGGTCTGGATGATCGTGCTGCGCGGCGCGACGAGCCAGTGGAAACGCTCGGACTGCGGCAGCGCGGCGAGCGGCCCACCCGCGGACTCCCCGGCGGCGATGGCGACAAACGTGCCGAGATGGCGTTCGAGGAGGGCGAT
>DATCMP010000476.1:0-3912 GCA_036563365.1 Thermomicrobiales bacterium | reverse complement strand
TGGGGGGGGCGCCACCGCCCTTCGCTGTGTCTGGCAGGGCTAACAGGTGGCTTACTCGGCCTTTTCGAGGTCGGGCAGGGCCTCGATGTCGCCCTTATCGACCTTCAATTGGACCTGATCGCCCGAGACGTTGTCCACGAGGTCTGCCGGGACGGATTTGTCATGCCCGAAGATCAGGCCGGTGTGGACGACGATGTGGGTCAATGCGCCGGTCAGGGCGTCAGAGAGGACGTCGCGCACCTTGCCGATATTGCCGCCGTCGCTGCCGACGACCGACATATTCTGCGCGACCTGGTAGGCCGGTGTGTCGCGCCCGGCGGTCGCGTCGGACAGGCTCTCGCCGGTCGTCCCGGTGGTGCCGTGCGTCTCGGACAGGGTGAGCGCGCTGCGGGTGAGTTCGCCGACGATCGTCCCGCCGCTATCGACCACCGCGAGGCGATCGACATCGTGCTCGGTCATCAGCCCGGCGACATCTTCCAGCGACTGATCGGCGCTGATCGTCGGGATGTTGCTGGTCAGGACATCGGCGACGGTGCCGCCCGCCTCGGCGTCGCTGACATCGTTGTAGCGCACTGCACCGAGCGGTCGGTCGTGGTCATCGACGACGATCAACGATTTCACGCGCATGTCGCCCTGCATCCGCTGGCGCGCGGCGACGAGCGTTTGCGTCACGCGGATCGCTTGCGTCATCGGCACCATCACGTCGCGTACATAGGTCTGTCCGGTCATGCGGCCCTCCTTTTTCGTGCTGCAATGCACGCCGTGGCGTTCGGCAGGTGTACCGCAAGGACGGTGCCAGTGGGGCGGTGGCGGCCCGGGACTCGGGAGCCGGGAGCCGTGGGGGGAGGGCGAGAGGCGCGGGAGAAGAGGGCCGGGATTGATGGCGGTGGCGAACTTAACCGGGATATGGCGGGCGGTTAAATCCCCTGACCCGGCAGGGGATCACGACCGCGCCTGGGGGCCTGCGGGCCACGAAACCCGCCTGCGCCGGTTAGGTTTTCTGAGGGGCACGGCCTCATGAAACAGGCATAGCACCCCTAACGGTCTTAACCGCCGCAGGGCGGTTTTGTCCTGTGCCAGGTCGCAGGGCTCACCCGCCCGCCCCCCTTTGCCTTGACCGCCCCCAACACATTCTTCTCAGCAAAAAAGCACCGGGGCGGCACACTCTGTGTCGCCCCGGTGTTCGGATACGCTGTATTGTCCCGCTGCGGGCTAGCCCTGGGCGGCGGCGTAGCGCTTGGCGACGGCGTCCCAGTTGACGACGTTGAAGATCGCCTTGAGGTACGCCGGGCGCAGGTTCTGGTACTTCAGGTAGTAGGCGTGCTCCCAGACATCGATCCCGAAGATCGGGGTCTTGCCCTCCATCAGCGGGCTGTCCTGGTTCGGGGTGCTGGTGATGCTGAGGGTGCCATCCGGCGCGGCGACGAGCCAGGCCCAGCCGCTGCCGAAGCGCGCGGCACCGGCGGCGCCCATCTGCTCCTGCAAGGCGTCGAGCGAGCCGAAGGCGGAGTTGATCGCCTCGGCCAGCGCGCCGGACGGCTGGCCGCCGTTCGGGTCGAGGACTTCCCAGAAGAGGGAGTGGTTCGCGTGGCCGCCGCCATTGTTGCGGACGGCGGTGCGGGCCGACTCCGGCACCTTGTCGAGGTTCGCCACGAGCTCTTCGATGCTCATGTTCTGCAACTCGGGCGAGTCCTTGAGGGCATTGTTCAGGTTGGTGACGTAGGTGTTGTGGTGCTTGTCGTGATGGATTTCCATCGTCTTGGCGTCGATGTGGGGCTCCAGCGCATCGTTGGCATACGGCAGCGGCGGCAATTCAAAGGCCATGTTCTCTCACCTCCACACAATGGTGTTTCCCGTCTATAGCGGCACGTCGTTGTGCGCCGCTGCCGAGCATGGTAGCACTCCCCGCGTGGGGGGGCAAGCGAACGCCGCGCCGCGCTGCCGAATACTGGCGGATGCGGTAGGTCGTTAGTGGCCGGTATGCCAGGGGCAACATTACCTATATCGCGGTTGCTGATGCCACCGGCTGCGGACGGCCGATCGCCCAACTGCCCAGCGCCAGCGCCGCGCCCGCGAAGCCGACGAGCGCCGCGAAGAGGCCGAGGCCGCCGTAGCCCGCGCCGATGATCAGCGGGCCGCCGACCGAGGTGGCGATCAGCCAGCCGAAGCTCGCCCCGGTGATGTTCAGGCCGAGGACCGCCCCGCGCGCCTCGCCGGAGACCTCGCTCAGCGCCGTCAGCAGGACCGGGCGTCCGAAGGCGTTGAGGAGGGAGTAGCCGAAGCCGAGCGCGACCGACGGCCAGACGCCGGGGTGGCCGAGGAGCAGGGGCAGGGCCATCAGCCCGGTGAGGGCCAGCGAGAGGGCGACGATCACGCCGCGCGCGCGGAAGCGATCGCCGAGCCGCCCGCCGATCAGGTTCCCGACGAGATTGCCCGAGGCGATGATCGCCAGCCCGATCGCCAGGGTGCCGAGCGCGATCCCGTAGGTCTGCACGAAGAAGGTCGGCAGGAAGACGGAGACCGCCGCGTAGCAGAGGCGTTCGCTGACCCCCGCCAGCAGCAGCATGATCGTCTTCGGTTTGAGGAGGCGCACCGTCGCGGCGAACGATGGCGGCGCGATCGACCGGTCGCGCCCGCCTTTTGGCGCGACGAGGGCGGTGACCAGGGTAGCGACGAGCATCGCGATCCCGTAGGACCAGAAGGCACCGCGCCAGCCCCAAACGCCGCCGAGGCTGGTGATCAGCGGCACGCCGACGACGAGCGAGAGCGATTGCCCGGTCGTCAGCCAGCCGAGCGATTTGCCGCGTTCGCGCGCCGGGAAGCGGTCGGCGACCGTGGCAAAAACGGTCCCCATGAACGCGCCGCCGCCGACCCCGCCCAAAATCCGCCACGCCGCGACCGCCGGATAGGTCTGCGCCGCCGCCACGCCGAGCGGCGAGAGGACCAGGATGCAGAGCCCGCCGACGAGGAGCGGCCTGCGCCCGATCCGGTCGGAGGCCGCGCCCGCGAAGAGGGACGAAATCCCCCAGGTGACGCTGGAGAGGGCGACCAGGTTGGCGACCGCCGCGAGGTCGGTGCGGAGATCGCGCGCCATGTCGAGCAGGAACGGGGAGACGGCGACGCCATTGCCGGTGACGAGGAAGGTGGCGAAGCAGAGGGCCAGCAACATCCGCCCGCGCCCCGCCGCCCCACGCTCCTCGGCGAGGCCCGGTTCCGGCACGGTGGCGGGCTGCGCCAGCGTGGCTGCGTCGTCGGTCGTGGCTCGTCGCCCGGTCATCGGCACCGCTTTCTCGTTGTGTTCGCGTGGCCGCTCATTGTGATCCGCTGTAGGCGGTGAGGATAGCATGTGGGGCGGGTGATCACCAATGTTGTAGGGCCCAGTGGTTGTGGGGAGCCGTTGGGCTGAAGCCCCGGCTGAAGGCGACAGCGGTCGCCACGAAGCCCGCCTGCGCGGGCTGGGTTCGTGAGCGGCACACCGCTTGACGGTAAGCCATACCTGTATGAAATCCTAGCCTCCGTAGGGAGGCTTCGTGGCGGAGCCTTCAGCCGGGGCTTCAGCCCAACGGCATCCCGGTCAGTCCGCAACCCCAACTTACCCATGCCGCGCACACTTCGGCTACCATTGCCCGCAACGACAACGCAAGGAATCGGGGGAGGGGCTGATGGTGGTCGAGCCGAACCAGTGTTTCGTCTATGGCACCCTCAAACGGGGGCAGTCGAACTACCCGTTGATCGCGGCGTCGGTGCGCGAGGCGCGGCCCGCGACGATCCGCGGGCGGCTCTACGATGTCGGCCCGTTCCCGGCCCTGGCACACGGCGATGAGGCGATACACGGCGAGTTGTTGCTGATCGTGCCCGAAGCGCTGGCGGGTGTGCTGGTGGTGCTGGACGACCTCGAAGGGTATGACGCGG
>DATCMP010000464.1:0-11972 GCA_036563365.1 Thermomicrobiales bacterium | reverse complement strand
AAGAAGCCCTTGATCTTGCCGTTGTACATGTCCACGAACATCGGGATGTGCGAGTGGTCGCCGCTATTCCAGGGCAGGAAGGGATACGCCCAGTCGTTGTCCTTCGTGGCGTACTCGCCGTACCACGCCTTCAACAGGCTGACCATGAACTTCGGCTGATTGACCCAATAACTCGTCGGTGAGGTCTCGGTCGTCAGGTAGTCGGTCAGGTTGTCGTGCTTGCGCCCACCCGCGACCGTCTTCATGCTCAGGTAGCCGGGGAGCAGGTTGTAGAGGGTTGGGACGTCGGTGCTGCCCTGGATCGTCGCATGGCCGCGCAGGGCCATGATCCCACCGCCCGGTCGCCCCGTGTTGCCGAGGAGGAGTTGCAGGATCGAGGCCGTGCGGATCATTTGCACGCCGGTGGTATGCTGCGTCCAGGCGACGGCATACGCGAATGCGGTCGTCTTGTCCGCGCCGGAGGAGGCCAGGATCGTCTCGGCCACGCGCAGGAACGTCTCGCGCGGTGTGCCGCAGACCTCCTCGACCATCTCGGGGGTGTAACGCTTGTAGTGATCCTTGAGGATCTGCAAGACGCAGTTCGGGTCTTGCATACTCGGGTCGGTGCGCGGCTGGGGGCCGAGCAACTGGCCGACGCGCGCACTGAATGGCGAGGCGGTCGTCTCCGGTGTTGCCTGCGCGGGCGGGGCACCGCCAGCCGCCGCCGATTCCGTCTCATAGGCCCAGGCTTTGGGGTCGTAGCTCTTCGTCTGCTCGTTCCAGCCCGCGAAGAAGCCGGTTTCATCGACTTTGTTGTTCCTGCGGAAGTCGGGATTAATCAGCGTGGCCGCGTTCGTGTACGCGCGGATATAGTCCTGGAAGAACGGTTCGTTCTGCCAACGTGGGGAGTTGAGGACATAGTTGACGAGCGCACCCAGGAAGACGATGTCCGACCCGGCGCGTAGCGGGGCATACACATCCGCGAGCGCCGAGGTGCGCGTGAAGCGCGGATCGACGTGGATGAGCTTGCCGCCCATCTCTTTCGCCTTCAGCACGAAGCGAAAGCCGACCGGGTGATTCTCGGCGAAATTCGAGCCCATCACGACCATGCAGTCGGTGCGCTGCAAGTCCATCAGGAAATTTGTGGCTCCGCCACGACCGTAGGAGACCCCCAGACCGGGGACCGTGCTAGAGTGTCATATCCGGGCCTGGTTCTCCACGTAAACGACGCCGAGCGAGCGCAGCAGCTTGCTGTGGACGTAATTCCACTCGTTGTCCATCGTCGCGCCGCCCAGGCTCGCGATCGCGGTGGTGCGATTAACCGTTTTCTCGACCGGTTGACCGCCGATCGTGAACGTCTCCTTCTCCTTGAAGGTGGCATCGCGCGTCTTCTTGACCCGGTCGGCGACCATGTCCATCGCCTCATCAAGGGGGATGTCGCGCCATTCGGTCGCGCCGGGGGCGCGATATTTCACTTTCGTCTGCCGGTTCGGGTTCACCGTGAGCTGGTATGTCGCCGCGCCTTTCGGGCAGAGGGTGCCACCGTTGATCGGGTTATCGGGATTCCCCTCGATATTGATGATTTGCCAGTCTTTCTGGCCGGGGGTGCGTTCTCGCGAGTGGACGAGCGTGCCGCAACCGACCGCGCAGTAGGGACAGACACTCGGGACGGCCTTCGCCTCGCGGATCTTCCAATCCTGCTCGACCTTTGCTGCCGCCCGTTGCGGTTGGGCGACCGTGACCATCCCCGCCGCGGCCAGTCCGGCCGTCACACCGCCGCCCACCCTGACGAATTGCCGCCTCGACAGCTTCATCGCGCAGTCTCCTTTCCCCACATGATCGTCTTATGCTTTTCTGAAACTGTCGCGTTACCCGATGAGAAGCGAGTGGAGCAGGTTGGGCCGCTACATTGATACCATGGCAACCCGCTACGCACGCGGCTTGCCAACGATCACGAAGAGATGCAGCGTCACGAGGCGGTTACGAGCGCGCGGTTTCGCCGACAATGTGGCCGCGTGTTTGAACGGTTGGGGATAGTTCAGGGCAGTCGATCAAGCGCGAAAGAGGCGAGGACACGGCGCACGAGCGGCGGCACCGCCGGAGGGGTTGGGCCGTTCGCGGTCGTGGGGCGCGGATAAAAATAATCGACGATCTCCAGGCGCGCTTTTTGGAGATCACGCGGCACCACGAAGAGGAGTACCCCTTCCTGGGTGTAGAGCGCCCCTTTGGCGCTCGCGCGTTCCCATTCACCATCGGCGAGGGCTGCGTAGACCCCGTCCTCGCCGACTAGCTCATAGGCGACCGCTGGCGGCTGCGGTTCCTGGAGTTCATCGATCCGGAGTGCGACCTGCACGAAACGCCCATTCTGACCGAGTACCGGCACCGCATACGCCGCGCGGGGATCGTTCGCGGCGAGCGCGGTGACCGCGCCGAGGGTGTAACGCCCTGCGGGCGGATCAGGCGGCGGCGCGATCGCGGGCGTGGCCGCGAAGAAGGCGGCGGGTACGGTGGCGACGCCGACCGTGGCAACCGGGGTTGATGCGGGCAGGTGGACGAGGCATCCGGCGAGGCCGCAAGGGAGCGCCAGCACAATGACGAACCGCGCCGCCCAGCGCAGGGTCCGGGGGCGCGGTTGTCGCGGCGTTACCGCTCGCATCATCGGTCAGCGCGCAGAACGCTACGAGTTCTTACTGCGGGTGCGTTGGTAATGCGCCAGTCGGCGGCGTTCGCGAAACGCCTCGGCGGCGACTTGTGCCTCGATCTTCTCGCGGATCGTCGGCTCGGCGGTCGGGTCCACGCGCTCCCGCTCCGGCTCAGGGAATGGTCCCGAAGCTGCCGCGTAGGTATCGGCGGGGTAGAGGCTGACCGGTGCCTCGGCGGCGGTTTCCGGTTCGGCCACCGCCACCGCCGTGGTCGCCTCGGTGGTGATAACGGCGTCCCAGGCGTCGGCGATCGTGCCCTGCGCGCGTACAGCATCGGCTTCGTTGCTCGGCTCGGGTGCCGCGTCGAGGGCTAGTGGTGCGGTATCGGGGATCGCCGAGGGCTGATAGACGTATGAACCGGCATCAGCCGGTGTCGTTTCGGCTTCGGGCTCGATCGAGGCCGCTGCGATCGTCGCCGATCCTGTCGCGATCTCGTGATCCTGCATCTGCTCCGGCTTCTCCTTGCTGGTTTCGCCGACATAGGGCGTCGGCTCGTCAAGGAGCGAAACGCCGACGAGGGCATCAGTTTTCGTCGCCATCGGGGCGAGGCTGATGACGGTATCCTGCTGTGTGTTCGACTCCTCGGCCAGCGGAATTTGCTCATCGCTGGCGGGTGTCTCTTCGATCGGCGTCGTGGTCGGTTCAGGATCGACCGGGACCGTCTCGACCCGGAGCGACTGGGCGATCGTGTCACCGATCCCGTTCGGGGTGGAGCTGGCCGGGATGACCTCGCTCGTCAGGACCGGCGGGGCTGGGGTAGGTTCGTCGAGGTTCATGCTGCGCTGGAATTCACCCGTAAGATCATCGGACATCCGACGCACATCGCGGATCGTCTTGCCGATTTGCGCGGCTATCTCGGGCAATCGCTGTGGGCCGAAGATGATCAGCGCCCCGACGAGGATGAGGATGAGTTCCTGGGGTCCGATACCGAACATGGATCGTCTCTCCACCTGGGGATCGGCGTGTGGCCTGCGCCCCCAGCACCGCTCCGCTTGCCATCTCTACTTAGGTTCCACAGTATAGCATCCGACCGTAGCGACTGCCGACCCGGATGATTGCCTTCGCAGGTCGCACTTGCTATCGTACCGCCATTACCCGTCATCACTTAATACGGACGCTCGTGGGAAAAGAAAGGACACAGGAGCGATGACGCGGGAGCGGTTAGGGATCCTGCTATGCCTGTCTGCGGCGGTGGCGTATAGCACTCAGCCGATCTTCGCCAAATTCGCTTACGCGGCGGCGGTCGGCGTGGTACCTTTGCTGATCGCGCGCTATTTTGTGTCGGCGAGCATCTTCTGGACGATTGTGCGCTGGGGAGCGCTGCCACTGCCGCCACGCTCGATCGCCATACGCATCTTCTTCCTCGGTTTCCTGGGGACCAGTGTGCAAGTCTTCCTCTTTGCCACGGCCTTGACGCGCCTCGATGCCGCGCTCGGCTCGCTCCTCCTCTACTGCTATCCGACGCTGGTCGCTGCTGGCGCGATCCTCAGCGGGCAAGAGCGCCCGAACGGGCGACTCCTGCTCGCCCTGCTGATTGCCTCGAGTGGGTTGGTGTTGGTCCTCGGCGGTGCGGGTGGCGGGGGCTGGGATACCATCGGGGTTCTTTGCGCGCTCGGCTCGGCCCTGGGTGCTGCGATCTACTTGCTGGTGAGCCATCGGTTCCTGGCGAATGTTCAGCCGTTGTCGGTGGCGGCTTTGGGGGAGAGTGGCGCGGGGCTGGCCTTCCTGATCGCGGGGGTAGCGACCAGTCAATTCGCATTCGGCTTCGCGTACTCGGGCTGGTGGCCGGTCCTGGGTCTGGCCGTGGTGTCGTCCGTTGCGCTAATCACCAGTCTGGCGGGGATGGTGCGCGTGGGGCCGACGACGACGGGTATCGTGATGATGGCCGAGACGCCGTTGACGGTCATCATCGCCTATCTCGTCCTCGGTGAGCGCTTGTCACCGCCGCAACTCGCAGGCGGGGTGCTGGTGATCGCCGCGGTAATCCTGCTCCAATTCGGGCCTCCCGCGCCTGCGCGGGAGGTAGTACGGCGCGAGCGCGAGGTTATCGAAACCGCGCCGCCCGCGCCGCTGTAGCCTCGCCCTCACCTGTTGGCCGAACGAGTGTGGTGGTGAAGAACCGATCGAGGCGGCGCAGATATTCGTCTTGGACCTGATGATACGCGCTCGCGTGGGCGACGCCGGGGACGATCCAAAGCTCTTTCGGCTCGTTCGCCGCCGCGTAGAGCGCATGGGCATTGGCGAGCGGGATAAGGCGATCGGCGCTGCCGTGGATGAAGAGGATCGGGCGCGGCGCGATCTGCGCGACGATGTCCACCGGACTCGCCGCGCCGATCCGTGCGCGCGTCAGCAATTCGCTGAAGCGGATGACGAGCGGGGCAAAGGGGAAAGCGGGGAGATGGAAGAGGAGTCGCAGCCCCCCCGCCGCGATTTCGCTCAGGGTGGCGTAGCCGCTATCGGAGACGACCGCCGCGATCAATGGCTCCTCGATCGCCGCGCCGATCGTGGCGACCGCCCCCATCGAGAGGCCGATCGCGCCGATCGCGCAGCCCGCCAGGGTTGGTTGTGCGTGCAGGAAACGGGCGGCGGCGGCGACATCGCCCGCCTCGCGGAAGCCGATCGTCGAGCGTTTCCCCTCGCTGGCCCCGTGCGCGCGGAAATCGAAGAGGAGGGTGGCGTAGCCGCGCCCCCGCATCCCGCGCGCCAGATCGAGCAATTCGCCGCGGTTCATCGAGTAGCCGTGGGCGATGATCAGGGCGGCGTGTGGCGCGTCGTGCGGCAGATACCAGCCGTGTAACATTAACCCATCGGCGGTGTGAAAGGTGATCGCCTCCAGCGACGGCTCGATCTCGTGGACGGCGATCGGCATGATCCGGCGCGGGCGGGTGATCTTGTCGGCCATGTAGGCCGAAAACGCCAGCATCGCCCCGGCGGCGGTTGCTACACTTGCGCCGACGATCGCGCCGCGCGAGAGTCGCCGCGAATTGCCTTGCCCTGGCATCGTCAGGCGACCCGATAACGGGCCAGGACATCCTCGTCCAGGTCCACGCCGAGGCCAGGTTCCTGCGGCACCGCGACCTGCCCATCGAGTACCGGGAAGGTCTGACGGGTGAGGGTCTGGCGCAGGGCCGAGCCCTCGACGCAGTATTCGAGCCAGCCCGCGTTCGGCAGCGCGGCGAGGAAGTGGAGCGAGGCGGCGATGCTGATCCCGGTCTTGTAGGAGTGATTGACGCAGAGCCGGTGCTGCTCTGCCGCCATCCGCCCGACCTGCACCGCCACGCTCGGCCCGCCGACCCGCGCCACGTCGGGTTGCACGACATCGATCCCGGTCGCCAGCAGCGCCGCGAAGCCGCGCAGCGTCGTCTCCTGTTCGCCCGCCGCGATGTGGATCGGCGAACGCGCCGCGAGGCGGGCGTAGCCATCGAGGTCGTCGGGGTGCAGCGGCTCTTCCAGCCAGAAGGGGCGGTATTCGGCGAACTGCTCCGCCCGCCGCAGGGCCGTGCGTGCGTCGTAGCAGAGCCCCGCGTCGATCATCAGTTCCAGGCCGTCGCCGAGGCCGCGCCGCGCCTCGCGGACGAGCGCGATGTCGTTCGCCTCGTCCTGACCCAGCGGCCCCCAGCCGAACTTCGCCGCGGTGAAACCCTGCGCGACGAGCTTGCGGGCGATCTCGTAGGTCAGCGCCGGGGTATCGCCGAAGAGGATCGAGGCATAGGCGCGCAGATGGGTGCGGAATCCGCCGCCGAGCATCCGGTAGACCGGTTGCCCCGCCGCCTTCCCGGCGATATCCCAGAGCGCCATATCGACGCCGCTGATCGCCTGTTGCGCCGCACCGCCGCGACCGTAGAAGATCGATCCCTGGTACATCCGGTCCCAGAGGCGGGCGATGTCGCGCGGGTCTTCCCCCAGGACGCAGAGGCGCAGCCCGCGGGCGATCGCGTGGGAGAGCGGCGCGTCGATGATCGCCTTCGCCACGGCGGGCGACGAATCGACCTCCCCGATCCCGGTGATCCCTTCATCGGTGTGGACCTTGACGACCAGCGTGTCTTGCGTGCCATCGCAGCGCTCGTCGATCTCGGGCAAGCGCAGCCAGATCGCTTCGACGTCGGTGATCTTCACGGGCACTCCCCCTGCTTATAAGCCGATTGCGTAGGCGTCGCGGCGCGGGTCGGCCCCGCCCTGCAACGCGCCGGTCTCGGGATCGCGTCGGATGACGACCGCGCTGCCGCCCGCCTCCCACGCCCCGATGATCTCCAGCGTATGCCCGCGTTCCTCCAGGGCAGCGCGGGTTGCCGCCGGGAACCGATCTTCGAGGACCAGCACGTCGTCTACGCCGTGCGGCACGGTTGACTCGCCGCCGATCTGGCGGTGCCGCCAGCGCGGGGCCTCCGCCGCTTCCTGCACCGTCATCCCCCGGTCGAGGATGTGGCTGATCAGCTGCATATTCGTCTGTACCTGGGTATCGGCCCCCGGCGTGCCGAGCGCCAGGATCGGCTCGTCGCCCTTGAAGACGAGGACCGGGTTCATCGTGTGGCGCACGCGCTTGCCCGGTTCGAGTCGGTCGGGGTGCCCTTCATCGAGGTGCCAGTAGGTCATCCGGTTGTTCAGCAGGATCCCGGTCTCGCCCGCGACGAGGCAGGAACCGAAGCTCGACTGGATACTCTGCAACTGGCAGACCGCGTTGCCCCACCGGTCGATGACCGCGAAGCACGTCGTCTCCTCGCGGCGTTCGGTCGGCGCGACGGCAATCCCCACCGGTGTGACGCTCGCCGGGTCGTAGCGCCAGGCGTCGCCCGCCGCGACGCCGATCGCGGCGCGGGCGGGGTTGATTGCCTGGCGGCGGGCGGCGGCATACTCTTTCGAGAGGAGCCCGGCGAGCGGGATCGGCGTCCATTCCGGGTCGGCGACGTACGCCTCACGGTCGGCGAAGGCAAGTTTTTTCGCCTCGACCATCAGGTGGATCGCCTCGGGATCGAACTGGTCGCGCGCGCCGAAGTCGAAGTGCTCGACCAGATTCAACTCCTGCAACAAGATATGACCGCTGGAGTTCGGCGGCGCTTCGTAGACCGTGTGGCCGCGATAGGTCGTGGCGATCGCCTCCTGCCAGCGCGTGCGGTGCGCGGCCAGATCATCGAGCGTCAGCAAGCCGCCCGCCTCGGCGATACTCGCCGCGAGCGCTCGCCCGACCGCGCCGCCATAGAGCGCTTCGCGCCCCCCCGTCGCAATCGCCCCCAGGGTCCGGGCGAGATCGCGCTGGCGCAGGATCTCGCCCGCGCGCAACGGTCGCCCGTCGCGCCAGAAGATGGCGCGCGATGTGGGGAAGGTGCCGAGCGCTTCGGCTTCAGCGGCGTAGGCGGCCAGCTTGTGCGAAACGGGGAAGCCACCATCGGCGAGGGCGATCGCCTCCGCGAAGAGGTCGCCGAGCGGTCGGGTGCCGTGGCGCGTGTGCGCGGCGAGCCAGCCGTCGAGGATCCCGGGCACGGAGACGCTGCGTGCGCCGTGCGTGGGGATGCCATCGGCGTAGGCCGCGTGGGTCGCCGCGCCGGGGGCGGCACCGGTCGCATTGACGACTTCCACCGTGCCGCTGTCACGCCGCGCGATCATGATGAAACCGTCGCCGCCGATCCCAGACATATTCGGCTCGACCACGCCGAGCGCGGCGGCGGTGGCGATCGCCGCGTCGATCGCGTTGCCCCCCGCCGCCAACACCGCGCTGCCCGCCCGCGCGGCGAGCGGATTGCCCGCGACGACCATCCCCCGCGTGCCCATGATGACCGGTCGGTGTGCCTCGTATGCTAGACCGTGTGGCCCTGTCATCCTCTTCCCCCCGCCTGCGCTCACGTTTTTCACCAGCCTTGATGGCGGCAGTCTACCACCTCGGCACCGATCGCTGGTGAAGGGCTGCGGTGCGATCGGAGCTTGTTGCGTCATGCGGGGTGTTGTTGCTTGGTCGCGGTGGCACGGCGTAGCTGGATGATGGTGCGAAGGAAGGTGCTGGACCGGATAAGCGCACTACCGCCGACCCAGGCTAGCGAGGCGAGCCAGCCGGTCAGTACATCCGAAGGGTAGTGGACGCCGAGATAGAGCCGGGACAACCCGACGAGGGTGACGAAGAGACCCCCGAGGATGAGGACCGGCCATCGCCAGCGCGTCCCCCAGGTCAAGACGACGAGCGCGGCGATCATCGCCATCGATCCCATCGCGTGGCCGCTCGGGAAGCTGTAGTCGCTCTCGGGTGCGAGTGATACCCAGAGATCGGGGCGGGCGCGACCGAATAACAGCTTGGCGCCGAAGTTGATCGCCATCGCCCCGGCGACGGCAATGGCAAAGAAGAGCGCGTCGCCACGCCGCTGTGCGATCAGCAGGCCGATCAGGATCACGATGAAGAAGGCGACCATCGGCTTCGGTGCCCCGGCATGGCTGAAAAAGAGCATGGTTGCATCGAGGGTCGGGGTGGCCCGCGCGTGCAACGCTTCGAGGATCGGTCGATCGAAGAATAGCCCCGCACCATCCCAAACATCTTCGGCGAGTTCGCCGATCGCGACCAGTGGCACGAGTACCGTGAGAAAGAGGAGCACAAGGGCGCGACGGCGGGCGACGGCGGCGGTCCAAAAGCGGTTCATCTGACCTCGCGGCGGAATGAAAGCGGATCGGCAGGGGCATGATCGCCCCGGACCGCTCCATTACGCAGAAACCCCGCCATGCCTGACGGCATCGGCGGGGCTGATTGTGCCAGAGGCGGTGGATGGTCCCGATTCGTCGCCATAGCCCGACACGCGGTGGGGGATGTTCCCGGTGAGCAATGGCCGGTTGTCCCCCACCGTTACTCGCCGCGCAAACGTCGCAACTCGGCTTGTAAGGCGGCGATCTCGCGCTCGCGCGCGACGATCGTCTCGATCGCTTCGGCGTAGAGCGGCATCAAGCTGCCGTCCTGATCGTAGACGCGCAAGAGTGGGCCTTGCGGCGCGAAGGAGATGCCGAGGGGGTCGCTGACCCAGTGACCGCGATCATCGGGGAGCCACGGGGTGTTACCGCGCGGATTGAGCCGCCAGCCGCGCACCCGTTCGGGGAGGAATTCGGCCAGCGGGTCGAAGACGAGGTATTCGGCGATCCCGGCGGCGGCATAGACTCCTGGCTTGCCGATCGGCAGATCGACATTCAGATCGCGGTCGATCGCGGTTGCTGGGCTGACGACTTCGATCACCAGCGCGGGCGGGCCATCTTTAACGACGTCGAGGGAGGAGCGATGCTCCCCCGAGAGGGTCGGGTGGACCAGGATGTCGGGTGATGGCTGGAGCGGCGGCTTGCGCCCCTCGCGCGGGATGAGGACGGTCAGCTGGTTGCCGATGAACCAGGAGCGCCCCTGTTTGCGCCCGCAGTTGCCCAACCCTTCGTAAAGGGCGACGATCGCGCCCTGGTGCGACGAACTCCCCACCAGTGTCTCCTCGTCATCGTCGCGGAAGAGGTCGAATTCGGGACCGAGGGCGATCGTGCGTGTGACCATCGAGGTTGCTCCTGGCCTTGCAATACCTGCCCCATTTTACCACGGGCCACCGTCTGCTAGGATACTGCTGGTTGTGGCACCGGCGGCAACGCCGTAAAAGAAAAGGGGGAGGAGGATGCCCGATTTCCCGATCGTCGATTCGCATCTCCATCTGTGGGATCCGCAGCGTTTCCGGATGCGTTGGGTTGATGGCAACGCGGTCCTCGATCAGCCGTACGGCCTGGCGGATTATCGCGAGCACACCGCCGGGGTGGCGATCGAGGCGATGGTCTATTTACAAGTGGAGGTCGAGCCGGCCTATGCGCTGCTGGAAGCGCGTTGGGCCGCGGAGCGCGCGGCGGAAGATCCACGCTTACAGGCTCTGGTCCCCTGGGCTCCGCTCGAATACGGCGAGCAGGCACGGGCATTCCTCGACGCGCTGGTGGCGACGAGTCCGCTCGTCAAAGGGGTGCGCCGCCTCATCCAGGGTGAACCCGACCCCGAGTTCTGCGTACAGCCGCGCTTCGTGCGAGGTGTTCAACTGTTGGCCGAATACGGCCTGTCATGCGATCTCTGCATCACGCACGAGCAGTTGCCTGGGACGATCCAACTGGTACGGCAGTGCCCTGAGGTTTCGTTCGTCCTCGATCATATCGGGAAGCCGGATATCAAGGGGCGGGTCCTCGATCCGTGGCGCGAGCGGATCGCGGAATTAGCGGCCTCCCCCAATGTTCTGTGCAAGATCAGCGGCCTGGTCACTGAGGCCGATCACCAGCATTGGACCCCCGCTGACCTGCTGCCCTACGTCGATCATATCGTGAAGTCATTCGGCGAGAACCGGATCATGTTCGGCGGCGATTGGCCGGTCGCTTTTCAAGCGTCGACCTACCCGCGCTGGGTCGAAACCGTCGACGCGCTCACCATGAACCTCTCGCCGGAGGGGAAGCACAAGCTCTGGGCGGAAAATGCGCGGCGGTTCTACCGCTTATGACGAGGTCGGGGGCAAAAGGGGCCATCGCCTGACGATGGCCTCGGGGTGGGCGTTCACGGTTGACGCGGACAGGAGGGTGGGAGGGTCGCGATGAGTTTCCAGCCAGGGCCGCGCCGGGCGTTCAGTTGCACCTCCCACCGGTCAACGGTGCCACCGGCGAAGCGGATCGTGGCGATCGCCGTCTCGGGACCGAAAAATTTACCGCGTACGTCGAAGTCGGCGATCCGTCCATGTGTCGCGACACATCTGCTCCATTCGGCGCGGAGGTTCGCCTGGGTTTCCTCCGGCGTTCCGGTATCGACGCGGCTGGTCGCGGTGGCCCAGTCTTCCGCCTGCACCGCCGCCAAATAGCGTCGTAATGAATCGTCGGCGTACGGTTTAGGGTTCAGGTTGGCGTCGAACCACCAATACGCCAACAACCCCGGCAGCACGCAAAGCAAAAGGAGCGCCGCGAGCACGGTTGTTGCAACTTTCCGAGCAGGCATACGCCGTCTCCCGGTCTTGACGCCGCTGCGGTGAGTGCAACACGGGCTTTCCCGCCAGCCGCGTATGCGAACGCACAACGCTGTATCTGCTGATTGGTAACATCGGACCCGAGTGCGAAAGGCACCCGCATCTCTCCGATGGTCCAACGGGTGTCAGTCGTGCAGCGGATTAGCGGCGTGATACGTGCCCTCGCCGTAGCGCAATAGCTGTGCGTCGAGGGGTAGCGGCCCTGCAGCTTCGATCTCTTCGTGGTAGTGCGCCACGATGGCGGCGGCTTCGGCGGCGAGTCGCTGCCGGAGCGAGCGCGGTTCGAGCACCCGCGCCTGCCGCCCCC
>DATCMP010000448.1:0-4619 GCA_036563365.1 Thermomicrobiales bacterium | reverse complement strand
GCTGACGAGGTAGGCGCGGCGACCGTCCGCGGCTTGCACCAGCGCCCCACCCCCCTCGTTGATCCCGAAATCCCCCCGCAGTTTCTCGGGGTGGTGCTCCGCCCGCCACGCGAAGCCCCATTTGCCGCCGGATTCCTCATCGGCACCGGCGGCGAAGACGAGATCGCCGCGCAGCGGGACACCCGCGCGCTTGAGGATGATCATCGCCATCGCCTCGGCGGCGACGGTGTTCTTCATGTCGTTGGAGCCGCGCCCGTAGATTCGCCCCTCGTGGATCTCCGCGCCGAACGGCGGGTGGGTCCACGCCCCTTCATCCTCGACCGGTACGACATCGGTGTGGGAGAGGTAGAGGAGGCGCGGTGTGCCGGCGGTCCCGGCGAGCTGGGCGATGAAGTTGCCGCGATTCGGGGCCGATTCGAGGATTTCCGAGGCGATCCCGTCGGCGGCGAGCTTCTCTTGCAGGATCCGGGCGGCGGGGGTCTCGTTGCCGGTCGGCATCACCCCGGTATTGATCGAGGGCACCCGGACCAGCGCCTGGCAGAGTTCGATGATCTCGTCACGCGCCGCGTCGACTGCGGCCAGCAGTTCGTCTCGCATGGTTCTGCACCCCCTCGATATCGGGCGACGCTGGCGAGTTGCATCGCCGACAATTTTTTCGTTGGGAGCATCGTAGCACGACTGTGGCAGGGCGCAAAAGGCCAGTCGTACAGCTTTTTCTTGAGGTACGTACAGGATTTGTGCGCCATTTAGTAGAAAAGTACCGGTTTCTGTCCTAAAAACGCCTTGACGAATGGCGCAATATCGTTATTATGAGCGTAGCAAATCTGCCAGCGCTCAATCAATCGTCTGTCACGATCGATC
Source organism: Thermomicrobiales bacterium (assembly GCA_036563365.1). Classification (GTDB taxonomy): domain Bacteria; phylum Chloroflexota; class Chloroflexia; order Thermomicrobiales; family CADCWN01; genus CADCWN01. The sequence goes on along the minus strand of DATCMP010000448.1, from coordinate 3,758 downwards.
GGACCCCGGCAAGCGCTGGAGTAAGCAGTCGGTTGTGGATGTTTTTAGGGTTAGGGAGGCGTAGCCCGCTTGACCGCATTACGGGCAGCAACTCGCCGTTCCAGCACTCTCCCACCCAGCGGCTATGCTGTGGGGCGCTCGGCGTCCCGCAGGGAAGGAGAGTCTCCGATGGTTCCGGTTGCCAGAATGACGAGAGCGCGCTCTTGGTCACTCGCTTTCTTCGCCGTCCTCCTCAGTCTTCCTCTCAGCCTCTTCTCCGCGCTACCAGTATTCGCACAACCAACTATCGGCGGTCAGGCCGTCGTCATCACGACCGAAGGCGATCTCCTCACGATGCGGAGCGGTGCCGGGCGGCAGTTCCCGGTCGTCGGTGCCCTCGCCGAGGGGACGATCGTGACCGTCCTCGACGGGCCGCAGACCTCCGCCGATGGCACCACCTGGCTGAAAATCCAGGGTGGCGGCGCGACCGGTTGGAGTTCGGCCGAGTGGCTTGCTGAGAAGGGGACCGCCCCTGCCGCGCCCGCCGCTCCTGTCGCCTCCACCGCCCCCGCTGCGCCGACCGACCCCTGGGCCGCCCCCGCCACGACGGCGAGTGCGCCGCCCGCGGCCCCGGCCACGCCGGATACCGGTTCTACCATTACTAACGGCGGAGCGGCCCCGCGTGTCACAGGCACCGGCGGGCGCGGCGCACGTTTGCGGGCGCAACCGAGCACGGCATCCGCCGTGTTGTTGGTCATCCCGGAAGGCGCTGAGGTCGAATTGACCGGCGCGGGGCGAACCGCCGAAGGCTACGAGTGGATGCCGGTGCGCTATACGGGCGTCCTCGGGTGGGTCGCCAGCAGCCTGCTCGGCGCGGCGGTCGCCAAGCCTTCCTCGACACCGGCAGCCGCGCCGCCCGTGGCCCCGACCGCCGCGCCGACCCCCGCCCCCGTGGTGGCCCCGACACCGGTACCCGCCGCACCAGCGCCGCCCGCGGCCCCTGTGGCGGCACCGCTCGCCCCCGGTGATTACGCGCAGATCGTCGATACCGATGGCTATAACCTGCGGATTCGCGCCCGACCGGGCCTCGATACGCCGGTCGTTTCTTCCGCCCCGGCCAACGCGGTTGTCCTGATCACCGCCGGGCCGCAGGTCGATGCCACCGGCGCGCCGTGGTACGGGATCGATTTCGCGGGGGTCAAGGGCTGGGCGCTCGGTGAGCATCTGGCGCGCACCACGGCACCGGTCGGCACGGTAGCCCCCTCGACAACCGCCGCGCCGTCTGTTGCACCGACTCCCGCGCCGAGTGCGCGAGCGAGCGCCCAGCCGACGGCCAGCCCCGCTGCCGCGCCGGTAGCGGCCGCTCCTGCGGGGAATCGCGGCCAGGCGATCGTCACCACGGCGCAGCGTTACCTGGGCGTCCCCTACGTGTACGGCGGCACCACCCCGGCAGGCTGGGATTGCTCCGGATTCGTCGGCTACGTGTACAAGGAGGCGGCGGGGATCTCGTTGCCGCGTTCCGCGGCGCAGCAGTACCGCGTCGGCACCAAGATCCCGATCGGGCAGGAACAGGCCGGTGACATCGTCTTCTTCTCCGACACGTTCGGCCCCGGGATCACCCACGACGGGATCGCGCTCGGCGATGGCCGCTTCATCCACGCGCGAAGCGAGGGGTACGGCACGGTGATCAGCAGCCTCACCGATGCCTATTGGTCGCAGCACTACGTCGGCGCGCAACGCCCCTGACGAATGACGAATGGCGAATGGCGAACGCAGGGCGGCGCGGCGGGCAACCGTCGCGCCGCCCCTGCGTCCCGTGGCAAGGGCTTTGCAAGGCTGCTCGGTTGGATAGCGGAAAGGGCCGCGTTGGCGGCGCTCGATAGCGAGAGGATGGTCGATGACCCTGTTCATAGCGCGTTGTATCTGGCGGGAGGATGGCTCGTTCACCGGCCCGGAATCGCTCCCCGATGCCTGGTCGTTGCTCGATGAAGAGTTCTATTCACAAGAGGAAGTGGAAGCGGCCGCGCGCGAAGATCGCCTCCAGATGATGCAGCAGCGCAGCGGCTGGATGGGTGTCCACCGGATCGGGCTGCGACACCTGGAGCATCGGTTCATCGAGGCGGAGAATTTCGACGCGGCGATGGCGATCGCCCGTCGCCAGCTCTCGCCGGATGACGCCATGCTGATGGGCGCGAGCGACGAGAATTCGACCGCGTAGCTGTTGACGTTCAACGCCCGCCCTGTCGCTGGAACGAGGCGGGTGTTTCCTTGTGCACCGCCCATTCGGTGGCACCCGGTCGCGCCGGGTTGATCCATGTCGGACATAAAGAGTGTGGCGTTGCGGCACGCGTGAGGGCTTCCTTCGCGCGTCGCGGGGGTGACACTCGGGAGAACGAGACGATGACGAGCGTCGCGCCCGCCGCGAGTTCCGGCACCGATTTCTAGCTGCTGGATGCGTTGCTGACCGATGACGAGCGGGTGATCCGCGACCGTGTGCGCCGCTTTTGCGACACCGAGATCATCCCGGTCATCAACAACTACTGGGATCGCGCCGAGTTCCCGCTCGATCTCGCCCGCAAGTTCGGCTCGCTCGGCATCGTCGGCGGCACGATTCAGGGATACGGCTCCCCCGGTATGAGCGCGGTGGCAGCCGGCTTGGTCGGCGCGGAACTGGCGCGCGGCGATGGCAGCCTGAACACCTTCTTCGGCGTCCATTCCGGGCTGGTGATGGGGACGATCGCCATGCTCGGCTCGGAGGAGCAGCGGCGACGCTGGTTGCCCGCGATGGCCCGGTTGGAGCAGATCGGCGCGTTCGGGCTGACCGAGCCGGAGCACGGCTCCGACGCGGTAGCGCTAACGACGCGCGCCCGCCGCGATGGCGATGACTGGATCCTCGATGGGGCGAAGAAGTGGATCGGGAACGCTTCGTTCGCCGACGTCGTGATCATCTGGGCGCGCGATGAGGCCGATGGTCACGTCAAAGGGTTCCTGGTCGAGCAGGGGTCGCCCGGTTGCACGGCCACCGTCATCACCGGCAAGACGTCGAAACGCGCCGTCTGGCAGGCGGAGATCACCCTTGATGCTGTGCGGGTGCCGGGGACGAACCGGCTGGCCGGGGCGAACAGTTTCAAGGACACCGCCAAGGTACTGACCGCCACGCGCTACGGCGTCGCCTTGGAGGCGCTCGGTCACGCCGCCGCCTGCTACGAATACGCGCTGGCTTATGCGAAGGGGCGTCAGTCGTTCGGCAAGCCGTTGGCCGCGCGCCAACTGATCCAGCACAAACTCGCGCGGATGCTGGCCGATGTGACGGCGATGCAGCTCCTCTGCCTGCGCCTCAGCCAGCTCCTCGCCGCCGGGCAGATGACGCCGGGGATGGCCTCGCCGGCGAAAGGGCACAACGCGCTGAAGGCGCGTCAGGTCTGCGCCGATGCGCGTGACATCCTCGGCGGCAACGGTATCCTGCTGGAGAATCACGTCGCGCGCCATCAGGCCGATATGGAGGCGGTCTACACCTACGAAGGGACCGATACCGTCCAGGCGCTGATCGTCGGGCGCGAGATCACCGGGGTGCAAGCCTTTTGTAGGGCGGGTGTCAGGTGACCTCCCCCCCGGCCCCTCCCCGATGCGGGGAGGGATGACTCGTTGAGATGTGGCGAGTTCTTGGGCTAGGCGTCTAGTTGGGAAATGGTGCGGTCACTATTCGCCTAATAAGGCGCTGCTTGGCCCACAACCACTATGCTGTTGACAAGCCACCCCTCCCCGCGTCGGGGAGGGGC
>DATCMP010000255.1:0-2763 GCA_036563365.1 Thermomicrobiales bacterium | reverse complement strand
CCAGAGGCGATCACCGGGCTCGGCGAGGTGCCGCGACGCCTGTTGCTGATTCGCCCCGATCACCTCGGCGATGTCCTTTGGCTGACCCCCGCATTGCGCGCCCTACGCCAGCATTACCCCCCTGCGGAGATCACCGTGGCGATCGGGCCGTGGAGCAAGCCGATCCTGTCCGATAACTGCGACTATGACACGTTGCTCACGCTCGACTTCCCCGGCTTCACGCGTCGCCCGAAAGGCAACCCGCTCGCACCCTACAAATTGCTGCGCGAAACGGCCCAGGGGTTGCGCGCAGATCACTTCGATGCGGCGCTGATCCTGCGCGATGACCACTGGTGGGGCGGATTGCTCGCGGCGATGGCGGGGATTCCGCGCCGGATCGGGTTCGCCCATCCCGACGTCGCACCGTTCCTGACCGACGCCCTGCCATTGCCAAGCGGGGAACATACCGCGCTCGGCAATCTCCGGCTGATTGATGCATTCCTACGACTCGTCAACCAGCCAGCGCTATCCCACGGCAGCATTGAGGCGCAGCGTGCGCCACTCGATCACCCACTCGTATTCGTCACTCCCGAGGCCGCTGAGCGCCACGCCGCCACCCTCCTCGCGTCCCTGGACAAGTCCAGGCCGATCGTCGCTATCCACGCAAGCGCAGGAGTACCGGTCAAGCTCTGGGATGAACGACGACTCGCGCTGGTTGCCGATCGGCTCGCGGAGGAATACAGCGCGCAAATCATCCTCACCGGCAGCAAGGGCGACGAAGGGCTCACCGGCGCGGTCGCGGCGGCGATGGCAACCACACCGCCGCTTGATCTCACCGGACGCACCAACATCCCCGAACTCACCGCCCTCTACCGCCACTGTGCGCTGGTCATCGGACCGGATAGCGGCGCGCTACATTTGGCCGTAGCGGCTGATGTGCCGACGATCCACCTTTACGGCCCCGCCGATCCGATCCGCTTCGGACCCTGGGGCGACCCACGACGGCAGCGGGCGATCAGCGCCGGGATGCATTGCCCGCGTTGTGGCGACCTCTCCCCTACACGCCCGCGCGGCGCGGCGTGCATGCTCGCGATCGGGCCGGACCAGGTGCTGGCTGCCGCCCGCGAATGTCTCGATCAAAGGCCAACGCCATGAGCCTGCAGATCGGGATCGATGCCAGCCGCGTGGGCACCGGTCACCGTACCGGCACCGAGCAATACTCGGCACAGTTACTCGAAGCGCTTGGCGAATTAGACCGGCACAACGGGTACTCGCTTTACGTCAACTCGCGCCAGCGACCGGCGCTGAACCTACCCGCAAACTTCCGGGCGCGACTGATCCCCTTCCCACGACTCTGGACCCACGCGCGCCTCTCGCTGGAAATGCTCGGTCACGCGCCCGATCTCCTCTTCGTCCCGGCCCATGTCGTGCCACTCGCCCACCCGCGCACCGTCGTGACGATCCACGATCTCGGCTACCGCGCCTTCCCCGAAGCACATCCCTGGCGCTCACGGCAATACCTCGATTGGTCCACGCGCTGGAGCGCCGCAGTCGCGCGCCGGATCATCGTCCCTTCCGCCGCAACTGCGCGTGACTTGCACGCGGCCTATGGTACGCCGCACGCAAAGATCACGGTGGTGCCACACGGTTACCATCCGCGCTTCCGACCGCTCCCGGCAGATGAGATCGCGCGCGGGCTAAAGTGGCTCGGCCTCACCCAACCGTATATCCTCTTCGTCGGCACCCTCCAACCGCGCAAGAATCTGGCGCGAACCCTCGCGGCGTTCGAACAGCTCTGCGCGCGGGGCTTGCCACATCGGCTCGTCCTCGTGGGGCAGCGCGGCTGGCTGGACAATCCGCTCTTCGCCGCTATCGCTCGACCAGATTCGCCCGCCCATGGCCGTATCGACATCACAGGTTATCTGCCCGACGATGATCTGCCGCTCGTCTACAATGGGGCGGCGGCATTGGCCTTCCCCTCGCTCTACGAAGGTTTCGGCCTGCCGACGCTCGAAGCTATGGCCTGCGGTACGCCAGTCCTAACCAGCAACACCACGTCGCTACCGGAGGTCGTCGGCGCTGCCGCCATTACCGTCGATCCGCTGGACACCGACGCAATCGCCGAGGGCTTGCTCCGGATCGTGAGCGATGCAACATCGGGCGCAGAATTACGCACGCGCGGCCTGGCCCATGCACAGGAGTTCTCCTGGCGGCGTGCTGCGGAGCAAACCTTGGACGTGCTGGAAGTGGTGGGTCGTGAAGGCTGAGCGATGCCGCGAATACAAATCGCCACGGTGATCAACGCGCCGATCGAGCGGTGTTTCGATCTGGCGCGCGATATCGGCTTCCATCAACGTTCCCTTGTTCATACTGGCGAACGCGCAATCGGCGGCGTGACCAGCGGGATGATCGAGCTGGGCGAGACGGTGACCTGGGAGGCGACCCATTTCGGTGTGCGGCAACGCTTGACGGTGCGGATCACCGCATACGACCGACCGCACTCGTTCGTTGACGAGATGACACGCGGTGCCTTCGCCCGCTTCACCCATCGCCACACCTTCGTCGCGGTTGCCGACGGCACACTGATGGGCGATGATTTCGATTACACCGCGCCGCTCGGCCCGCTCGGCAAGATCGCGGACCGACTCTTCCTCGAACGATACATGCGCCAGCTACTATTGACACGCAATCGCGAGCTCAAGCGCGTCGCCGAACAACTCACCAAACAGGAACCGAGGTAGCACGGGTAATGAGGCAACACGATCGGGGTGAATCCGACGCCCG
>DATCMP010000446.1:0-11501 GCA_036563365.1 Thermomicrobiales bacterium | reverse complement strand
GCACACCGTCTACGACCGCTACGTGCGCTGGCTCCGCGACGGCACCTGGGCGCGCATCCTCGCCGCGCTCCTCCCACAGGAGGCTCCCGGTTGACCATGCATGTGCAACTGTAAAACTAGTGCGTCGTTCCTCAATCGCGGTATAGATAATGCGGCCACTGGCGACAAGCGAGGAGGCTACCGCCATGCCGAAGTTACTGTGTGCCCGTGACGCCGTCGACGCCGAGGAGGAGCGGACGATCCGTAAGCTCGCCGCCAGTCGCCACGCGCCGGGCGACTGGATCCGGCGGGCCAGGATGGTGGCCCGCAGCTGGGATGGCCTGCGCACGAGCGCCATCGCCGCCGAACTCGGATGCCATCAGCAGACCGTCCGCGAGCGGCTGTCGCGGTTTAACGCCGAGGGGCTGGACGGGCTCGGCGACCGCCCCGGTGCCGGGCGGAAGCGGCGGCTGACGGAGGCGGAGCGTGGGGTGGTGCTGGCCCTCGCGCGCCGGACCCCGCCCGGTCGGCTCATGCCGCAACGCGAGGGCCTACCCGTCGCCGAGGACGAGGCGGGCGACGCCCATTGGACGCTCGACGCCCTCGTCGCGGCGGCGGGCGCGCGCGGCGTGACGGTCGGGCGCAGCCAGGTCCGGCGCATCTTCCGTGCGGAGGGCAAGCGCTGGCGGCGTACCCGCAGCTGGGCGGAGAGTAAGGACCCCGACTTCAGCCCAAAAGGGCGGAGATTGTCGCCCTCTACACCGCCGCGCCCGACGGGGTGACGGTCGTCTGCGCCGACGAACTCGGCCCGGTTACGCCGCGCACGTTCCCGCCGCCGCCCGGCTGGTCCGACGACGGTCACCGCGTCAAGGTCCCGCTCGAGTACGGGCGCGGCCCCGAGAAAGTCTGGGTCTACGGCGCGCTACGGGTCGGCGATGGGCAGGCGGTGACCCTGACGGCCCGCTCGCGCAACACGGCCGGCTACCTGCAGCTGCTCGAGGCGATCGCGGCGGCGAATCCGGACGGCGAGGTGCGGGTGATCACCGACAACCTCGCCAGCCACAAGAGCCCGCCGATCCTCGCGTGGCTCGCGGAGCACCCGCGCATCCAGCAGGTCTTCATCCCGGTGGCGGCCTGCTGGCTGAACCTGCAGGAGGCCTGGTGGCGCCTCTTCCGCCGCGCCGCCCTCGCCGGGCAGTCCTTCGCGAACGACCACGAGATCGACCAAGCCACGACGGTCGCCACCGCGCAACTCAACCGGCGAGCCACGCCCTGGATCTGGGGACGACCGCCCAAGCCCCATCGCCACCTCCGGCGACTCTTGGTGTACCGGATTTGAGGAACGATGCACTAGCACCAGTGGTCATATACCTTTGAACGGATCGCCGGGCCAGCAGCGCCTCCGGCAGCGGTGCAGTGCTTCTATTCCTCCCAAGATAGTGTTGGGTCTGGCGTGCTATGGGTACAGAAATACTGTACTGCCTGGAGCACGGTATCGAGTCTCGTACAGACGTATTTCTCGGCACAATCCCAGCCTTGATCCCTACGCCAGAGGGTGACTTCCGTATCCCCACCGAGAGGATTGTGATAACGATATTCGCGGCCTTCGGCGCGGCAATCAAAGGCATATAGTCCATTACCACCGATGACGTTGAAGTCTGGCAATGCATCTTCAGCGGCATCTGCGGAGTTGAAGAGCCATATAAACGGCAATTGAAATTGGTCGAGACGGAGTATCGACGTTTCAATGTCAGGCCATGTTGGATGGCGGATCTTCTCCGCTCGACAATACTGCCCGTCGCTCTTGTACATTGCTATGGTCAGGAGTTTGACTCACATCGTTGCTTCCTTATAGAGGAATGTACAACGGTCGTTGCCTAGCCTGCCCGATCACCCAATCTTCCCAAGCCATTCCCCGATCGCCGTACCGATCATGTCAGGGTGATCTTCGGGGAGGAAGTGGACGCCGGGGCCGAGGTCGATCGTGGTGAGGTTGCTGAGGGTTTGGCGGCACCAGGCGACTTCGGCGGGGCCGATAGTCGCGCCGCGGGTGGCGTGGCAGAGGAGTTTGGGGAGGGTCGAGGCGGCGAGGGTCGCCTGGTTGTCGTGGATGATCGCGTGGACATCGGCGGGGTACCCGGCGATCGGGATCTCGTTCGGCCAGCGCCAGAGCGGTTCGCGATCCTGCGGCGCGAGATAGGGGGCGCGGTAGGCGTCCATCTCGGCGGCGGTGAGGGTGCGTTGGACGCCCGATGGCAGGACCGTCTCGATGAAGAAGTTGTCGTCGATCGCCATTGTGCGCCCGACGCCCTCGGTGCGGAGCGCGCCGAACATCGCCCGCCCGCCCGCGTCGAAATCGTCCCAACGGGCGATCGGGTGGATGTGGCCCTCCATGAAGGCGACCGCGCGCACGCGCTCGGGGAAGCGCTTCAGGTAGTGCAGGGCGATGGCGACGCCCCAATCGTGGCCGACGAACGTGATCCCGTTCAGGCCGAGCGCATCGATGAAGGTGTCGATGTAGGCGATGTGCTCGATCAGGCGATAGGCGAGCGGTGGCTTGCCGGATCGTCCCATCCCGATCAGGTCGACCGCGAGGCAGCGCCCGTGCGGCGCGACGTGGGGGATGACGTCGCGCCAGAGGTACGCGGAAGTCGGGTTGCCGTGCAGGAAGAGGATCGGGTCGCCGCTGCCCGCTTCCAGGTAATGCAGCCACGAGTCTTTGACAGCGATGGTGTGCGATCCGATCCCTACGGGGATGTCGGCGCTGGGCATGGGCTCACTCCGTAAGAGAGTCGGTAGTCCGTAGTCCGTAGTCCGTAGTCCGTAGTAGCTGCGCGGTGGTGTTATGGACTCTGTGCAGCAACAGACCTTCTACGGACTACGGACTACGGACTACGGACTACGGACTACCGACTCATTCGCTGCCGCCACGGCAACCGTCGAATGCTGTCCAGGTCGCCGAGGGTGAGGAGGTGCCAGAGGGCGAGGACGTGGTCGTGGGTGGTCGGCTCGGGGAGGTCGTATTCCTCGATCGTTTCGTCGGGGCCGATGATTCCGCCGAAGATCGTCTGGCCCTGGGCATCGGTGGCGATCGACCAGTCGTTCTCGCCGTCCCACCAGGAGAGGGAGACTTCGTCGTGCCGCGCCCCCTCGGTGAGGCCGGGTTCGTCGTCGGCGAGTTCGTTGAGGACGAAGAGTTGCTGTGCGGCGGTCGGGTCGGTGACGCTCTCGCCCCAGCGGTCGGTGAGGGTGGTGCTCATTGGTGGCTCCGGGTAAGTACGAACTACGAAGTACGAAGTACGAACTTGGTTACGCGTCCCCCCTGCCCCCCAATTCTGGGGGTACAGGCGTTGGACGTGCTTTGGGTTTTCCGCGAAGGCCCCTCAGCTTGCAACAGCAGTACCCCCCAGAATTGGGGGGCAGGGGGGCGAACCCCTCTCCGCCGCCGTGGCGGCGACCCTCACCTGAAGCGGGAGGGTGAGGGTGCATGGTAATTGTACATGGTGGGGTGGCGTGGGCCGCAATGCGGCGCGTTGGGAAGCGACGGCACCTCTGTGGGCAGGCTGCCGGGCAGATGATGACGCGGGTGTGGTAGGGGCGGGGCACCGACCCGCCCGGTTACCAACGGCGATGTGTGGGTGGGTGAATATAGCGCGCCTATCGCTATAATCCGTGTGGCAACGGCACCGCGCCTGGGCGTTCCTAGCCGGGCGGGTCGGTGCCCCGCCCCTACCACGCCTATGCCTAACTCAATCCACAATGATGACCTTTGCCGTGTCAATCCTCGAAGCGCCAACGGGTCGCGCCGTAAGGCTCGGCGGTAGCGACGCCGATCGCGGTGTGGAACGTGAGCCGATAGAGGTGCCACGGTGGCGGACCGGCGCTGGGGGCGCTGAATGGCGCGGTGAAGGCGTCGCCGGCCACCTCGGCGGGCCAGCCGCCCTGGCGATAGCGCGCGGCGACCGCTTCCAAAATCGTCGGGTCGGTCACCCTGGTCGCGATGCCCTCGAAGACGATGTCGAGCCCGTTGAGTCGCCCGGAGATCGTGCAGGCAGGGTTCGCGGCCAGGTTGCGCGATTTGCGGGTTTCGGGGTTGCTGGTGAAATAGAGGTCACCATCGAACCAGAGCGGGCCGATCCCGGCGGAATGCGGGCGACCATCCGGGCGGGTGGTGCCGAGGTAGAACGGGGTGTGCTCGTCGGGTGGCTGATTGATGAAGAGGTCGCGCGGCCTGCTCCACGGTAGGGGGGCGTTGCCGTAGCGGTCGAGATTGGTCGTCGTGGTGGGGGCTTGATAGGCCATCGGTACACCTCCTGTGCGCGCGTGTGCGGGCTGAACGCCAGCGGTGTCGGCACCGCGCCGACACTGTGTAGTCGTTCGGGGAGGGGCGAGATCGACAGCGAAGCGCAATTCTTGATGGAATAGCGTCGCGCTACGGTAGGGGCGGGGCACCGACCCGCCCGGTTTCAACGCCGCCTGCGCTGCCATTTCGCCGCCCGCGTGTTGTGGCCGCTGGCGGGGTGATTGCCGCCGCCGACCGGGCGGGTCGGTGCCCCGCCCCTACCAGACGTGAACGCCCTGCTGACCCCTATCAGTCTGCGCGGGCGGGAGCGGTGAGCTGATCGGCGGCGGCGGGGGCAATCGGCTCGGCGGGGTGGGGGGCGTTGAGGCTGAAGATCTGGCGGTAGGCTGGGCTGGTGGCGAGGAGGTGGTCGTGGTCGCCCTGGGCGATGATCGCGCCGTTCTTCAGCAACAGGATTCGGTCGGCGGCGCGGATCTGGCTGAGGCGGTGGGTGATCAGCAGGGTCGTGCGGCCTTCGAGGATCCGGCGCATCGCCCGCTGAATCTGGTCCTCGGTGTTGCTGTCGACCGCGCTGGTGGAGTCGTCGAGGATCAGGATACGCGGGTCGGTGAGGAAGGCGCGGGCGATGGCGATCCGTTGCCGCTGGCCGCCCGAGAGGGTGACGCCGCGCTCGCCGACGACCGTATCGTAGCCGTCCGGCAGGGCGCTGATGAAGTCGTGGGCCTGGGCGAGGCGCGCGGTCTCCTCGATCTCCGGGCGTCCGGCGCGACCGCGCGCCCCGAAGGCGATATTCTCGCCGATCGTGCGCGAGAAGAGGAAGGTATCCTGCTCGATCGTGGCGATCTGGCTGCGGAGGCTGTCGAGGCTCCAGTCGCGCACGTCGATCCCGTCGATCAGGATCCGGCCCGCGGCGGGGTCGAAGGTGCGGTTGATCAGGCGCGTGAGGGTCGTCTTGCCCGCGCCGGTCTGCCCGACGATCGCGATCGTCTCCCCCGGAGCGGCGGTGAAGGTGAGGTCGCGCAGGGTCAGGCTCGGGCCATCGGTGGCGCGTGGGGTTGGCTCCGGCGTGGCGGCGAGCCGGTAGCCGAACGAGACCCCCTCGAAGGCGATCGCGCCCTCGATCGGCTGGGCGACCCCGGCGGTGTTCTCGTCCAGTTCGGTCTCGGCGTTGAGCAACGACAGGATCCGCACGGTGCTGGCGAAGCCCTGCTGGATGGTGGAGAAGGTGGTCAGCAGTTCGGCGGTGGGGAAGCGCAGCGTCTCGATCAGCGCCATGTAGGTGATCACCTGGCCGACGGTGATCGCGCCGCCGCGCAGCAGGAGCAGCGCGTGGCCGAAGGCGCAGCCGACCGCGATCCCGTACAGCAGCAGCGGCAGATAGCGCGAGCGGGCCTCGCCCTCCTTGACGAAGACATCGCGGTACGCCCCGGCATTGCGAACGAACTCGCGTTCCTCGGTCTTCTCCTGCGCGAACCCCTTGACGACCTCGATCCCGGCGATCGCCTCGGCGAGCCGCGCGTTCATTAGGCCGAAGCGCGAGCGCATCCCGATCGCGAGCGGGCGCAACTGGCCGTTGTAGCGGCGCAGCGCGACGCTGAACGCGACGAGGAAGATGAGCGGGACGAGGAGCAGGCGGTAGTCGAGCAGCGCGATCGTGACGAGCGGCACGGTGAGGGTCAGCGCCGATTCGAGGAGCCGGCTGAGGGCCAGCAGTTCGTTGACCTGCTGCACATCGTTGGTGGCGCGGGCCATCAGGTCGCCGAGGCGTTGCTGCCCGAGGAAGGTCTGGCTCTTGCCGAGGAGGCTGAGGTAAATCTCCTCGCGGGTGTCGCGCTCGATTCGCAGGAAGAGGACGCGGATGGAGATGCTGTTGACGATGTCGCTGAGGCCGAAGATCAGGTACGACCCGGCGATCCGCAGCGCCTCTACGGAGAGTTGGGCGCGGCTGGCCCCGCCCGCGACGGCGTCGAACGCGCGCCCGATCTGCACCGCCGCGACGCTCTGGAAGATCGCCATCCCGAACGTGGTGATGATGAAGATAATCGGCAGGATGGGGTAGCGCAGGACGTGCGCGGTGATCCAGCGTCCGGGCGAGCGACGGTCGTAGGGATATTCGTCGGCGACGGTGAATTCGCGGCTGCTCATCGGGTTGGCTGGGCGGGTGTGGCGGGCATTGGTATGGTGCTCCTAATGGATCTGTGAGATGGCTGGCGACTAAAGTCGCGCCTCAAGGGCCTGCGGGCCACGAAGCCCGCCTGCGCGGGCTAGGTTTGTTGCAACGTTTGGGATTTCAGCGACACGTAGAAGAGTTCTAGCCTCCGCAGGGAGGATTTGTGGCGCGTGAGCGCCCGCGAGGCGCGACCATTGTCCCCTTCATGGGGATTTCGTCGCCAACCTCACCGCGTCGATTGTTCTACTGCATCAAATAGCTGTCTCCATAGCGTCGGGGCAAAAGCCTGTCGTAAGCATCGTAATGATACCGCACGCGTTGGCCTCGTCGCTCCCGCCGCTCGCCGCACGCACCTGGCAACGGCTTGACACGACCAGCCGAAATGCCAATACTTCTCTGCAGAAACAGGTACAGTCAGATGAATATTGCGATTGGGAGTCCGCGCATGGTGCCCACGCACCTGCTAGAGATCACGCTGCTCGGACGCTTCGCCGTCGTTGTTGGTGGGCGGGAGGTCCCGGCGCGGGCGTGGGGCTCGCGCAAGGCGCAGCAGTTGGTGAAACTGCTGGCCCTCCCGCCGCGCCACCGGCTCACCATCGAGCAGATCCTCGATGCCCTCTGGCCGGATCGCGAGCCCGGCGAAGTCAACGCCGCCTTCCGGCAGACCTGCTACCTGGTGCGCCGTGCCCTCGACCACCCCGATCTCCTGACCTTGCGGGCCGGGGTGCTCACCCTCGCCGCACCCGATGCCTGTCTGGTCGATACGCTCTGCTTCGAGCAGGCCGCCGACGCCGCGCGCCGGTCGCGCCGCGCCGAGGACTATGTCGCCGCGTTAAACCTCTTCACCGGCGAGTTGCTGCCGGAAGACCGCTATGCCGACTGGGTGCTGGCCCCCGCCGAGCGCCTGCACGAACTGGCGACGATCTTGCGGCGCGAACTGGCCGCGCTGTATGAGCAGGCCGGGGACGGTGCCGCCGCCGAAGCCCTCTGGCGGCGGATCCTCGCCGATGACCCCGCCGATGAGCCGAGCCACGTCGGCCTGATGCGGCTCTACGCCGGGCAGGGGCAGCGCCAGCGCGCGGTCAAGCAATATCACACGCTGCACGCCCGCCTGCACGACGACCTCGCCCTGACGCCCGAACCGGCCACGCGGCGACTCTACGCCGCGATCCTCGGCGGGCAATATCCCCCGCCCGCCGTCTCCACACCCGCGCCCGCCGCACCGATCGCCCCCTTGCCGCCCCATACCCTGCCGACGAGCCTGACAACCCTGATCGGGCGGGAGGCGGAGATCGCGACGGTCGGCGCGTTGCTCGGCGGGTCGGCGCGGCTCGTGACCCTGACCGGTGCGGGCGGGAGCGGCAAGACCCGGCTGGCGCTGGCGGTTGCGGAGGCGCTGTTGCCCGGCTACCCCGACGGCGTCTGGTGGGTCGATCTGGCCGCGCTGACCGCTGCTGCGCTGGTGGCGACGACCGTCGCCGAAGTCCTCGGGGTGCGCCCCGCTGCCGAGCAGACGCCGTCCGCCGCGCTGACCGCCGCCCTGCGCGACCGCACGTTGCTGCTCGTCCTGGACAACGCCGAGCACCTGCGCGACGCCTGCGCCGAACTGGCCCTGGCCCTCCTGCGCGCCTGTCCGCAGGTGCGCGTCCTGGTGACGAGCCGCGTGTCGCTGCGGGTCGTCGGCGAGCAGACCTGGCGCGTGCCCTCCCTGGCGGTCCCCGCGGCCGTCCCCGCGGCGGTTGCCGAAATCACCGCAGAGACGCTCGCGGCGCTGGCGGCGAACGACGCGGTGCGTCTCTTCGTGGCGCGGGCGCGGCTGGCCGCCGCCGCATTCGCCATCACGCCGGCGAATGCGGTCGGCGTCGTGGCGATCTGCCGCTAGGTGGAGGGGTTGCCGCTGGCGATCGAACTGGCGGCAGCGCGGCTGGGCGTCCTGGAGCCGGGGCAACTGGCGGCGCGGCTGCACGATGCGCTGGGCGTCCTGACCGGCGGCGCGCGGGGCGTCCCCGACCGGCAGCGGACGTTACGGGCGACCCTCGATTGGAGCTACGGTCTCCTCGCCGAACCGGAGCGCCGCCTGCTGCGGCAGCTGGCGGTCTTCGCGGGGGGCTGGACCCTCGACGCGGCGGAGGCGATCTGCGCCGCTCCGGGCGTCGATCTGCTGGCGGAGCTTGGCGGGCTGGTGGAGCACTCGCTGGTGCAGGTCGAGGCGGGCACCCTGGAGCCGCGCTATCGCCTGCTGGAGCCGACCCGCCAGTACGCCCGCGACCGCCTGGCGGCGAGCGGGGCCGAGGGAGAAGCGCGCGAGAGTCACGCCCGCTTCTTCCTCGCCTTCGCCGAGGCGGCCGAGCCTCGGCTCGATGGGGTGGCGAGCCTCGACTGGAGTCGGCGGGTGCGCGCCGAGATCGGGAATTTGCGCGAGGCGTTGCGCTGGTGGCAGGAGCAGGGAGACGCCGAGTGCGGGGTGCGGCTGGCGGTGGCGTTGCGGCTGTTCTGGCGGCAGCAGGCGTATACCCGCGAGGGCATGGGCTGGGTGCAGGCGTTCCTGTCGCACGGCGCTCGACCCGTCGCGACGCAGCTCGAGGCGCGGGCGATGCTGGCCCTCGCCGAGGGGGCGCTCCGCCTGGGAGCATGGGACGAAGGTCTCGCCTACGGGCGGCGGAGCCTACGCGGCTTCGAGGCGAGCGGCGACGAGCAAGGCCAGGCGCGCGTGCTGAATGTCCTGGCGATGACCCTGCGCTACCAGGGGGCGTTGGCGGAGGCCGAGCCGTTCCTCGATCGGGCGATCGCCCTCTACGATCGGCTCGGCGATCGTCACTGGATGCTCGTCTGCCGCATCAATCGCGGCATCCTTGTCTTCGAGCGCGGCGACGCGGCGCAGGCCCGGGCGCAGCTGGCGGCAGCGCTGCCCGCGCTCCGCGCGTTCGGCGACGCGCGCACGACCGCCGTTGGCCTCCTGAATCTCGCGACGTACACCCTCACCCTGCGGCAGGTCGCGGGGGTCGGCGCGTTGCTCGTGGAGGCGCTCGACCTGGCGCTCGCGATCGACGAGCAGATGATCTCGTCGTGTGCCCTGGCGGAACTGGCCGATCTGGCGACGCTCGAAGGGCGCTGGGAGCGCGCCGCGTGCCTGCTCGGCGCGTCGCAGGAGGTGCACCGGCGCACGGGCGTGCCGATCGTTCGCACTGAGCGCCCCTTCCATGAGCGGGCCGAGGCCGCCGCCCGCGCCGCGCTGGGCGACATCGCCTACGCCGCCGCCCTCGCCTCCGGCGCGGCGCTGCCCCCGGATGCCGCCCTGGATGAGGCCCGGTCGGGGCTTGTGCCCGCGACAGCCTGAGCCGCCGCCGCCCCGCTACCGGTATCCCCAATGCCGCCCCTCCCCGGCGGTGAGCGCGTCGCCCTCGCTCGCCCGCCCCTGCCCGTCATCGTCCCCCGAAAACGTTGTGACATTTTTGTGATCGCCCCCCGCCATACTCCTCGGTATGCCGAGATGAGGAGGATGAGCGGGACGCGTCGCTACGCCGCCGGGTGCGGCGTGCGCGGTGCCTGGTGGGGGGCGCGATGCGGCAATACGGGTCGTTCGTGGTGCGCTGGTGGCGGGCGGGGCTGGAGGTGCAACGCCTGCATATCCGCCATGTCCAGTCCGATCAAGAGGTCGCCGCCGAGTCGTTGCTGGAGGCCCGCGCCTGGATGGCCGCGCGACTGACCGATGACGGGCGTGCCCCGCCACAGGGGTGGGACGAGGCGGACGGTCTCCCCCTGCCGCCGTCCGAGAGCGACGAATCGGGGTGATGGCGGGTTGACTGGGGGGGACAGCCCAACAGGCGGCGTTCGCGCCGGATGCGTAGCTCTCCCACGCGCCACCCTTCGTTGTGCGGCCTGTTCCTGGGGTCGGGCGGACACCCTGCCCGGCCGGTATTCGCGGCGAGTTCGCCTCGCCGGAGAGGAGCCCTCGATGCGTCGTCCATTGGTGCTTGTCTGTCTTTTTGCCCTCATCCTGACGCTGTTGCCGACGGCGGCGCTCGCCGCCAGCGATACCACGCCCGCCATCGACGGCGTGCGGGGCATCATCATCCCGCTAGGGGGGGCCGCTGACGCGTCGGTCGCCACGAGCGCCGCCCCCACGATAACGACCAGTGACTTCGGCCCGCAAGAGGTTGGCCCCACCGGCCAGCTCGGGTATCGGCTTACGGCCCTGAGCACCAGTAGCTCAACGGGGAAGCTCTACTTCACCGGCTTCGCCATCACCGGCCCGAACGCGAGCGACTTCACCCAAACCAATAATTGCCCCGGCCCGCCCGGGCTGGAAGTGGGCCAGTCCTGCGTCTATATCGTGTCATTCACCCCCACCGCGCGCGGGCCACGCAGCGCGACGCTGACGATCAGCTGCAACGGCAACAATTGCCCGTTGATCGAAAATCTGGTCGGGTCCGGCACGATGCCGTGCGGGCAACTCTTCGGCGATGTCAAGGCGAACAATCCGGCCTGCGAGGCGATCGAGGGGTTGGCCGATCGCGGGGTGATCAAGGGCTGCGACCAGGCCGCCTCCCCGCCCCTCTTCTGCCCGACCGAACCGACCCTGCGGGCACAGATGGCCGCGCTGATCGCCCGCGCCGTCGGCTGGGACGCCGAGGACCACAACAACACCTTCCCCGACCGCTGCTTACCGAATAATGGTGGCTGCATCGACGACGCGCTCTGGCGCAACATCGGCACGCTGCAATTCTACGGGGTCGCGAAGGGCTTCCAGGACGGGACCTACAACCCCTTCGATAACGTCCTCTACGCCCAGACGATCTCCTTTATCACCCGCGCGATGGTCAAGAAAGGGACCTGGACCCAGGCGACCGTCGATGATTCGAGTGTCTACCCGAATATCCCCGCCAGCAGCGGCCACCGGCTCGATTTCGTGACCTACGTCAAGTATGTCGGGCCGGTCCCCGGCACCACCACGGCGACGCAGAATTTCGACCAGTGGAACCAGCCGAGCACCCGCACCTGGTTCGCGCAGGCCCTCTGGCAGGCGCTCCCCGATTCCCGCTAAGGGTC
>DATCMP010000405.1:0-22295 GCA_036563365.1 Thermomicrobiales bacterium | reverse complement strand
TGCTCTTCCCGAAGCTGGCGTTGGGCCTCTCGGGCTTCGAGACCGGCGTCGCGGTGATGCCGCTTGTCAAGGGGGCGGCCACCGACACCGAGGCCAACCCCGCCGGTCGGGTCCGCAACACCCAGCGGCTGCTCCTCGTCGCCGCCGCGATCATGAGCGTCTTCCTCCTCACCAGCAGCTTCGTGACGACGCTGGTGATCCCGCATCAGGAATTCGAGGCGGGTGGCAAGGCGAGCGGGCGGGCGCTGGCTTTCCTGGCCCACCGCTATTACGGCGATATTTTCGGCACCCTCTACGACATCAGCACGATCGCGATCCTCTGGTTCGCCGGTGCCTCGGCGCTGGCCGGGCTGCTGAATATCGTGCCGCGTTATCTACCGCGTTACGGGATGGCCCCGGAATGGACGCGGGCCGCGCGACCACTCGTCCTCGTCTTCATGGCGGTCGCCTTCACGGTGACGATCATCTTCAAGGCCGATGTCGAGGCGCAGGGCGGGGCGTATGCGACCGGTGTGCTGGTGCTGATGTCCTCGGCGGCGGTCGCGGTGACCCTCGCGGCGTATCGCGCGGGGCAGCGGGCGCTCGCCGTGGCATTCGGCGTGATCGCGCTGGTTTTCGTCTATACCACCACCGTTAACGTGGTCGAGCGCCCGGATGGCCTCAAGATCGCCTCGCTCTTCATCGGGGCGATCATCATGACCTCGCTCGTCTCGCGCGTCTGGCGCTCGACGGAATTGCGGGTGACCGAGGTGGTGGTCGATGAGGTGGCGCGCGGCTTCATCGAGGCGGCGGCGGCGGGCGACGCGATCCACGTCATCGCCAACCACCCCGACGAGCGCAACGTGCGCGAGTATCTGCTGAAGGATCGCGAGCAGCGCGCGGACAACAATATCCCGCACGGTGCGTCGGTCCTCTTCCTGGAGGTGGGGGTGCGCGACGCCTCGGAGTTCGCGCCGACCTTGCACGTCCGGGGCGAGCGGATCGGGGACTACCGCGTGCTACGGGCGGAGGGGGCATCGGTCCCCAATAGTATCGCGGCCTTCCTGCTCTGGCTGCGGGACACGACCGGCAAGCAGCCGCACGTCTACTTCGGCTGGACCGAAGGGAACCCGCTGAAATACCTGGCGCGTTACATCCTCTTCGGCGAGGGCGACACCGCGCCGATCACCCACGAGGTGCTGCGGAAGGCCGAGCGCGACCCTGCGCGCCGCCCGGCGGTCCATGTGGGGTAAGCATGGCGGCTGATGCGGCCCCCGAACGATCTCGTTCGGGGGCCGCATCATGTCCGGGCCAGGATTGGGGCGAGCCGTCGGGGTGCGATCGCGGGCGCGGGTATCGCTCCGGAATGTGGGCTCACCACGGCTCGAAGCAATCGTAGTTGCGTTGGGCGCTGATCTGCCCGTCGGTGAACTCCAGGAAGACGGCGAAGCGCGCCCGCATCGTGAAGCCCGCGGGGAGGTTCTCACCGAGCGGCACGGCCAGGGTGCCGCGCCAACCCAACTCGATCGCCACGCGCTCGCCAACCTCCACCGCATTCGTGATCTCGTAGCGCTCGGCGGTGAGGATCTGGCGACCCTGGGCCAGCCGCGTCAGCATCGTCGCGCGGTCGCTGCGACCACCGTGCGGGTTGAGCCGATTGGGGAACTCTTCCTGCACGAGGGTCAGGTGGAGGAGCGCGGCGATGGTCGACACGTCGTCGCGCCGCTCGATCGCCGCGAAATACCGCCGCGCGAGCGCGATGTTGCCCCCTTGCTCATGCCCTTGCGTCATCGGCCCGGCGACCGACCTGTCGCTTCGCGTGCGATCACCCATCCCGATACCCCCGCGATACAGCGTAAGAATTTGCGAAACTCTCGTTGCTCAACTACGGTTGATGATAGTATGCTCTGGGTATGATGTCAATACCGCCGGAGGAAGACCTCCCCCTGCTCTTCGCCGCGCTCAACGCCGCCACGAATGCGGATGTCGTCCGGCGGATCGCCGCGGCCGGTCACCCGGACCTGCGCCCGGCGCACGGCTACGTCTTCCAGCACCTGATCGTCGGCCCGACGCGGATCACCGAACTCGCCAAGAAGCTCGGGATGACGCTGCAGGGGGCCTCCAAGCTGGTCGTCGATCTCGAACGACTCGGCTATGTCGAGCGGCACCCCGACCCCAATGACGGGCGCAACCGGATCGTGACCCTCACCGCGCGCGGCTGGGCCGGGATCGAGGCGGGGCGCGCGGCCCGCGCCGCCGTCACCGCCGAGCTGCGCGGCGTGCTGGGCGAACCGCCCGCCGCGTTGCTGCTCGCCGCGCTCCAACGCCTCGCCGAGCACAATGGCGGGCTGACCGCGCTCCTCGCCCGGCGGCTGCGTCCGCAGGATGGGTGAGGGTGAGGGTCGCGGCGACCGCCGCGACCCTCACGGCGGGGGGATAATCAGCAATGGGCCGCGCAGTATCCTCTACGCCTCGGGCGCCGATTACCAGCAGGCCGCTCCGCGAGCGGCGGTCGCGCTCGCTCAGGCGATTGCCGCTGCGGGATGGCTGAGTGGGTGGTGGGGATGGCGGGTGTGGGTAACCGGGGGTTTCAACCCCGAGCTGTCCACACCCGCATCAACCGCCTGCCATTACCGCCCGACCCGCCCGATTCCCCTCGGGTCATCATCTTCCTCCCCCCTCCTTCCACGCGAAGTCACCATGCCTTCCCCTCACACCTGGGGAACTTTCGCGTGGGTGCTGGCATCGTTGAGGTGTGTGGGAAGAGGCCGGGGCAGGCGCGGCGCGGCGCGGGGAGACGGCGGCGCGGACGTGTCGCTGCCCCTCTTGGCGGCGTGTCGATTGCGGTGGCTTAACGCGGCGTTTACGACGGCTTAACGATCGGTTAATCTTTGCGGTGGGGAAACGTGGTACCATTTTACGCGGTCGCGAGTGTGTTGGGGACACTATCGCCGCTGACCGCACGACGACACACCACGGGCGACGATGAGCGGGCGAACCTGGGCGGCGGGATGGTCGTGTCGGCACCCTCGCGGGCGCGGCGCGGTGGCCGTGGTTGCCATGCCGGAGGGACGGTAAAGGATGGCGCAGGCGAGTGGGCAGATCGGGTCCGACCCGACGCTGAGTGGCGTTAATCCCCTGCGGACCGGCGTTTCCGGCGCGGCGACGACCACGCGACGCCGGGCGGCGGGGCGGCGCGATAATCTGCTGGCCTATCTTTTCCTGGCCCCGGCGATCATCGTCCTCGGCGTCTTCAATTTCTTCCCCCTCTTCTTCTCGTTCTATATCAGCCTGCACAACTGGCGGATCCGCAAGGTCGCCTTCGTGGGGCTGGATAATTACACCGAGGCGCTGCGGAAGCCGGAATTTTGGCAATCGCTGGGCAACACCGTCTACTTCGTGATCGGCACCGTGCCGATCACGATGGCGCTGGCCCTCTTCCTCGCCTATCTCCTCTTCCAGAAGGTGCGGTTTCTTTCCTTCTTCCGGACGGTCTATTTCCTGCCGTATGTGACCTCGTCGGTCGCGGCGGCGGCGATCTGGACCTGGATCTTCAACGCCCGCAGCGGGATCCTCAATCAGCTCCTCAGCGGCACGGGGACGCAACTGCGCTGGCTGCTGGAGCCGAAAGGGGTTTTTGCGATGATGGCCGACCGGGTCGGCCTGACCCTGCCCGCCTTCTTGCACGGGCCGAGCCTGGCGCTGGTGGCGATCATGGCGGTGGCGATCTGGCACCTGCTCGGCTTCGATATCGTGATCTTCCTGGCGGGGCTGGGCAATATCAACAAAGAGCTCTACGAGGCCGCGCGGATCGACGGCGCGAGCGAGTGGGCGATCTTCCGGCGGATCACGATCCCGCTGCTGGCCCCGACGATCTCGTTCCTGACGATCATCTCCACGATCGGCGCGTTCAAGGCGTTCAACGAGATCTACGTGATGTCGCTCTCCACCGGGGGTAACTCGGCCAAGGCCGGCAACCCGCTCGGCAGCACCCAGACGGTGGTCGTCTACGTCTACAACCAGTTTTACAGTTCGCAGCGGCTGGGGTACGGCTCGGCGATCGCCTTCTTGCTGTTCGCGATCATCTTCACGCTGACCCTCCTGCAATTGCGGCTCGGGCGACGCAACGAGGCGATCTAGGCGCGACGAACGCGCGAGGGGATGACGATGGCGGCGGAGACGGCGACGTTCGGCGGGACGACCTCGCCAGCGCGGCAGCGGCGGACGCGCACCCCCAGGCAGATCGCGGGGCGCGCGGCGATCTATCTGGTGCTCATCCTGGGCGCGGTCGGCGCGGCGTTCCCGTTCTTCTGGATGCTGACGACTTCGTTGAAGACGCGCAACGAGGCGACCGCCACGCGCCCGTCGGTCTTCCCGGCGACCCCGCAGTGGCACAACTACGTCGAGGCGTGGAACACCGCGCCGTTCGGGCGCTACTTCTTCAACACCACCTTCATCGCGGTCATGGTGGTGCTGGGGATGTTGTTCACGACGGTGCTGGCGGCGTATGCCTTCGCGCGGCTCGAATTTTTCGGCAAGAACGCGATCTTCGCCCTCTTCCTGGCGACGATGATGATCCCGTTCGAGGCGACGCTGATCCCGAACTACATCACGATCACCCGCCTGCCGAATCCGAACACCTTGCGCTTCGTGGCCGACTTCCCGTTCCTGACGATGGCGGCGAGCTGGTACAACACCTACTGGGCGCTGATCATCCCCTGGACGGCGAACGTCGTCAGCGTTTTCCTGCTGCGGCAGTTTTTCATCTCCATGCCGCAGGAACTCTACGACGCGGCGGCGCTCGATGGGTGCGGGCATCTCCGCACCCTCTGGAGCATTATGCTGCCGCTGGCCCGCGCGCCGCTGGCCGCGACGATCATCTTCAGCTTTCTCGGTAGCTGGAACAGTTTGCTGTGGCCGCTCCTGGTCACCGGCAAGGACACCCTGCGTCCGCTGCAACTCGGGCTCTCGTACTTCGTGAACGCGGAGTCGAACGACCCGCAGCTGCTGATGGCGGCATCCGCGTTCACTATCCTGCCGATCATCGTCGTCTACTTCATCGCCCAGCGGCAGTTTATCGAGGGTATCGCCTCCTCGGGGTTGAAGGGGTAAACCCCACCGGGAGGCCACAACAGGAGGAGGGAAAACAGGCAGAGGAACGGGTACGCCGACCGCCGTTGGTGGGGACTGCGGCGGTCGCGATGACGCCGTCCGCGGGGACGAGCGAAGGATGAAGAAGGAGACAGAGCGCGTGATGTTTGCCAAACGCCAGTGGTCATTCTTGGTTGCTGTACTGACCGCAATGCTGGTCCTCTCCGCTTGCGGTGCCGGGACCGCCACCGTCGCCCCGAGCGCCGCCCCGAGCGCCGCGCCCTCGACCGGGGCATCGACCGGGGCATCGACCGCGCCCTCCACGGCGGCATCGGCTGCCCCCTCGACCGCCGCCTCCGCCGCGCCGACGAGCGGCACGGGTGCTGCGGGCGGTGCCTCGACCGCGACGACCGCGCGCACCGCGACGGCGGGTGGGGCGACCGGCACGGGCGCGACCCCCTCTGCCGGGATCAATGCGGGCGGGGCCGCCGCCGCGAACAATTACGGCCTGAAGCCGGGGAGCGGCAGCGCGGTCGATAACGTCACCATCTCCGCGCCGGTGACGATCACCTTCTGGCACTCGCAGACCAACGTCAACGCCGAGAACCTGACCAAGGTGATCAACGAGTTCATGGCGAAGAACCCGAATATCAAGATCGACGCGCAGTATCAGGGCAGCTACACCGACATCTTCAAGAAGACGACGGCGGCGATCAACGGCGGCGGGCTGCCGGATCTGTCGGTCTCCTATGAGAGCTTCGTGTCGGAGTATCAGGCGGCGAACGTCGTCCTGCCGCTGGACGATTACATCAACTCCAGCAAGTACGGCCTGAGCGCGCAGGACTTGCAGGACTTCTACCCGGTCTACATCGCCGGGAACCAGTACGCCGAGTACAACAATCAGATGCTCTCGTTCCCGTTCACCAAGAGCGCGCTGGTGATGTACTACAACGCCGACAAGCTGAAGGAAGCCGGCCTGACCCCGCCGAAGAACTGGGAGGAGTTCGTCTCCTCCTGCAAGAAGTTCACCGGCGACGTGAAGGGCTATGCGATCAACACCGACGCCTCGACCTTTAACGGCGCGGTCTACTCCAACGGTGGCAAGCTGATCAACGACGACCGCAAGAGTTGGGCGTTCAACGGCCCGGCGGGGATCAAGTTCCTGCGCGACATCGGTGATATGGTCCAGAGCGGCTGCGCCTACCAGATCTCGAAGGCCAATGACGATCAGGCCGCGTTCGGTGAGGGCAAGGTCGTCTTCACCCTCGGCACGACCTCGGGACTCTCGTTCTACAAGAGTGCCGTGGACAAGGGCGCGAAGTTCAACTGGAATGTGGCGATGATCCCGCAGGGCGGCGCGACCACCCCGGTGACGACGGCGTACGGCGGCAACGTTAATCTCTTCAAGTCGAACTCGCCCGAGAAGCAACTAGCGGCGTGGCAGTTCATCAAGTATTTCGCCTCGACCGACGTGAGCGCGCAATGGAGTACCGCGACCGGCTACCTGCCGGTGCGGAAATCCTCGGCGGAGACGCAGACGGTCAAGGATCAGTTCGCGAAGCTGCCGGCCTATCAGGTCGCGGTGACGGAGATCCAGCAGTACGGGCGACCGGAAACCTCGGTGAAGGGGACGCAGGACACGCGCACCTTTATCCAGGATGCCTGGACGGCGATCATCGGCGATCCGAAGGCCGACCCGAAGAAGCTGCTCGACGACGCGGCGCAGAAGGGGAACGAGGCGCTGCAACAGAAGTAGCGGCTGCGTGACCTGAGACGAGGCGGCTTTCTTGGCGGGGTGGGGGTTGGCCCACCCCGCTTTGTGTTTGGGGGGAGGAGGGTGGCGGGGTCGGGGATTGATGGGCGGTGTTACGTGGCCTGCGAACAGTCCGGGACTGAAGTCCCGGCTAAGGGCTGCGGCCACAAAGTCCACTGAAGTGGACTAAGAGTGCTGCAAATCAGAGGCATATTGGCTGGAGTATGAGCAAATTTAGGTCGTTATGGCGTTAGAGTTTGGCCGATGGTGTATGGCTTTGCTCGGGCTGGTCGAGAAAATCTTTGCCTCAAGTGAACTGCAGCTATGCTATCGTGCGGCACGAAGGCAGGTTAACGGCGCGACATTAGCGCCTTGTGACAAGGCTACTTGTAGAAGCAGATGCCCCGTTAGTGACGAGCCTAGTCCACTTCAGTGGACTTTGTGGCCGCAGCCCTTAGCCGGGACTTCAGTCCCGGACTGGCTCACCCCCCCCCGCGCCCTACACCCATCTGTGATAGCGTATCCTCACCATTCGCCGATTCCTTCACCCACCATGACACGCAGGAGGAGCGCCGTGCGGACGATGCCGGAGTTTGGGTTGAAGGGCTTTTTTAATGGGCCGGCGGCGGCGATGGCGCGGGCGAACCTGAGTCCGTCGTTCGCGGAGCCGCTGGGTACGGAGGAATTGCTGGCGCTGGAACCGGGGGCCGCCGAACGGTTGGCGCGGCTGCCGCTCGGGTACACGGCGGCGTTCGGGGGGGCGGAGTTGCGCGCGGCGATTGCCGCGCGCTACGCGACGGTGGGGCCGGACGAGATCGTGGCCGCCGGTGGCGGGGATGACGCGCTGCCGTCGCTCTTCATGGCGCTGCTCGATCCGGGCGATCACCTGATCGTCCAGAGCCCGGTCTATCAGCCGCTAACCTCGATCGCGACGTGGTGCGGGGCTGAGGTGACGCTCTGGGCGGCGGATGAGGCGGCGGGTTGGGCACCGCCGCTGGCCGCATTGGCCCGCTTGATCCGCCCGACCACGCGGATGATCGTGACGAACTTCCCGCACAGCCCCACCGGCTTCATGCCCGACCGCGCCTACCTGGACGGGCTGATCGCGCTCGCGGACGAGGCGGGGGCGATCCTGGTGGGCGACGAGATCTATCGTGGGTTGCCGCTCGACGGACGGCAGGAGGCCCCGAGCCTCGCCGATCTCTCCGCGCGGGCGGTGGTCCTCAACAGCGTCTCGAAGGTCTATGGGCTGCCCGGGCTGCGGGTCGGTTGGCTGGCGACGCGCGACGCGGCGATCCGCGACGCGGTGCGGGCATTTCGGATGCACGCGAATAGCTACGTCGGCGCGCCGACCGAGTTTCTGGCCGCGCTCGCGGTGCGGCAGACCGAGGCGATCCTGGCGCGGCACCTGACGCTGGCACAGCGGAACCTTGCCCTCCTCGATGCGACCCTCGCGCGTCACGCCGACCGCCTCGCCTGGGTACGCCCGACGAGCGGTGTAGTCTGCTTCCCCCGCTGGCTGGGCGGCGAGACGACCACCGCGCTGAGCGGGCGCTTGCTGCGCGACCACGGCCTGCTCGTCGCCCCAAGCATCTATTTCGCGGGCGGTGAGCGCCACCTTCGCCTCGGCTTCGGCATGGCGGGTTTCCCACGGGGGCTGGCGCTCTTCGAGGCGGTGTTGGCCGCCGACCGCGCGGCGTAGGGTTGATTGTCGGAGACGGAGGGGCGTATCGTCGCGCGATCGTCACCGGAATTATCGGCGGGGGCTTCGGGGTTGACGGCGCAGGGGCGCATGCACTATGCCCTTACGCCCCGACGGATGCGCTGACCGGGGCGTCGGGGAACGGTGCCACGGGTCAACCCGGGACCAGCGGTACACAGCTGAGAATCTGTCGGACGGTGTGGCCCGGCACCCTGGTACTCAGTGGTTAAAGGGGCTCCATCGTATGACAAGTACGTTCGCGGCGTATATCTAGTACTTTCGTACTAGGTAGACACAGGTGCAGGATGTTCCGCCCGATCAACCCCTGTGGTATACTGCGGGAAGTGTGGATCCCTAGCCTGTGCGCCGAGATTGCTCGATCATGCGGCCCTTGGCGACCGAGGACGTCGAGCGTGCTGGCTTGGTGGGCAGCGCAGGTGATCTCCGAATCCTCGCCGCACGTCCGAGGAGGCCATGAGCGGCTCCGAGCGAATCGCGGAGCTGAATAGCGAAGCGTTGGCGATCATCACCCGGTGCGAAGTCGAGGTCGGTGACCTCGAACGCCAGGTTGAGGGATTGCGCGCCCAGCTCGATCTCGAGCGCCGCCGATTGATTTCGGCGCTCGATGAGTTGCGCGCCCGTTTCTACGAGCGTGTCTTCTCCGATGGCGATAAGGCCGGGGCTACTGCCGGGCCGCTCAGCCTCGATTCGTTTCGGGCGGCCCAACGGGCGCTGGAAGAGCAGTTGCTCGGCTGCGGGGCGCTGGCCTCGAAGCTGAACGGCCTGAGCAATCTGCTGACGGTCAGCCGCGGGCAATTCGCGCCGCAGGGCGAGGCGACCGCCGACCTCGATGTGTGGAAGCTGGTCGAGCGGATCGCGATGATCAAGGCGCAGGAGCAAGAGCGATCGCGGCTGGCGCGCGAGGTCCACGATGGCCCGGCGCAGGTGTTGGCGAACGCCATCCTGGGGATCGAGCTGTGCGAGCAGATCGCCCGCCGCTCGCCCGAGCAATTGATCGACGAGATGGCGCGGCTGAAGTCGAGCCTGCGCGAAGGGTTGGTGGAAGTCCGGCGTTTCCAGTTCGACCTACGCCCCTCGTCGTTGGCCGATCGCGGTTTGCTGCCGACCTTGCAGCGGTACATCGGCGAATATCGCAGCTTCTTCAAGCTCACCGTCGAACTCCAATTACCGGAAGAGTTGCCGACGTTGAGCAAGGACGAGGAGTTGCAGATCTTCCGCATCGTGCAGGAAGCGCTGCAGAATATCCAGAAACACGCCCGCGCCACGGTCGTGATCGTGCGGCTGGAGGCGACGGAGGCGGCGGTCGTCGCGACGATCAGCGATGACGGGCGCGGTTTCGTGCCGCAACACGTCGAGTCAACCACCCTCTCCGGCGCGGGTCTGCGTGGGATGGGCGAGCGTGCCGCTGCGGTGGGCGGCGAGTTAACGGTGGAGAGCGAACCCGGTGCCGGTTCGACGATCCGGTTCAGTCTGCCGCGCGGTGGCGGTTGAGGAGGAATCCCGAGTATGAATAAGGTGCGGATTCTGTTGGTCGATGACCACCCGCTCTTTCGCCAGGGTGTCATCTGGATGCTCAACAGCCAGCCCGATCTGGAGATCGTCGGCGAGGTCGCCGATGGTCAGGGGGCGATCCAGCAGGCCGATATCCTCCTCCCCGATCTGGTCCTCTGCGACATCAACCTGCCGGGGATGAACGGCCTAGAAGTGACGCGGATCCTCAAACGACGCCACCCGCAGATGGCGGTGATCATCCTGACGCTGCACGAGGACGACGAGCAACTCTTCCACGCGATCCGCGTGGGCGCCTCGGCGTATGCGATCAAGGATATCGCGGGGCAGGATCTGATCTCGCTGATCCGCCGCGTCGGGCGCGGCGAATACCTGATCAACGAGAACGTCCTGTCGCGCCCGTTCGTCGCCTCGAAGGTCCTCGACCAGTTCCGCGAGTTGGCGACGCTGGACGAGGCGAGCGATACCGTCTTCTCGCCGCTGACCCCGCGCGAGGTCGAGATCCTCGACTGCGTGGCGCGCGGCAACTCGAACAAGGAGATCGCGCGGCTGCTGTCGATCAGCGACCAGACGGTGAAGAACCACATCACCTCGATCCTCCGCAAACTGGCCGTCAACGACCGCACCCAGGCGGTGATCTATGCGCTGCGGCACGGCTGGATCAAGCTCGGAGACGATGTGTAAGGAGGGTACGGCCCTCACCCCCGGCTCACATTCGCTCGCCACCCCCCTCTCCCAATTCTGGGAGAGGGGGTACTTCGTTCATGGCGCAGGTGGTGTATCGTAGGGCCATCGGCAAACGTAAGCACCACTACTGCACCAGAGGGCGCTTCTGAAGGTTGGTGGATGGTGCGATTGAGCGGGCATCGTGGGGAGAGGCTGATGAAGATCACGGGGATCACGACGACGACGCTGCACATCCCGGAGATCGCCACGGCGCAGGATGCGACGATGTTCCGCCCGGCGAGCGGGCAGACGGCGCTCTTCGTGGAGATCGCGACCGATGCGGGACTGGTCGGCCTGGGGCTGAGCGAGGCCACCGGCACCCGCGCGGTGATCGAGCAGTCGTTGACGCCGCTGCTGCTCGGGCGCGATCCGCTCCACCACGAGCGGCTGTGGGAGGAGATGTTCTGGGCGGTCCGCAGCTACGGGCGCAAGGGGCTGGCGCTCTGCGCCCTCTCTGCGATTGACATCGCCCTCTGGGATCTCAAGGGCAAAATCTTCGATGTGCCGCTCTTCCGCCTGCTCGGCGAGTACACCGCTACGGTGCCGGTCTACGGCTCGGGCGGCTGGACGCATCTGAGCGAGGCGGACTTGGTGCGCGAGCAAGCCGCCTTTGTCGAGCAAGGAATCCCGCGCGTGAAGATGAAGGTCGCCAAAGATTTCGGGAAGGCCGAAGCGGAGGATTTGCGCCGTGTCGCCGCCGTACGCCGGGCGCTGGGCGATGAGGTCACGATCTACCTCGACGCGAACGGTGGCTATGGGGCGAAGCAGGCGATCGTGATGGCGCGGCGGTTTGAGCAGTACAACATCGCCTGGTACGAGGAGCCGGTCCACGCGGACGACATCGCGGGGCTGGCCGAGGTGCGGCACGCCAGCCCGATCCCGGTCGCGACCGGGGAGCATGAATACACGAAATTCGGCTTCAAGGAGTTGCTGACGCAAGGCGCTGCCGACATCGTGCAGCCCGACGTGGCGCGCGTGGGCGGCGTGACGGAGTGGCTGAAGATCGCGCATCTGGCGGCGGCGTTTAATCTGCTGGTCGCGCCGCACGCCGTTTCGCTGGTCCACCTCCACCTCGCCTGCTGCACGCCGAACTTGCAGGTGGTGGAGATTTTGGGCGTACAGCAGGAGGCCGATCGGATCTGGTACACCGAGATCCCGGAGCCAACCAACGGGATGTGGTCGCCCTTCCCCGATCGCCCCGGCCTGGGCCTGACCCTCGATTCGCACGCCGTCGCGCGGTACGCGATCTGAGCGCGGCGTTATTCGCTTTCCAGACCCACCGCGCCAACTTCTATCGTCCCTCGGCTGACGAATCGGCCCCCGGCCTACCGACACCGCGATAGATGTTGACCTCAATCATCGCATCGTTGCGGACAGTGAACGCCGCGCCCGCAGCCGTGATAGCTACCTCCTCTTCGCCGCTACCCCACTCGATTCCTTCCTCGGTCGTGGCATTCAGAAGTTGCAACTGGCTATGCTCAGAGAAGAATTTGCCTTGATAGATGCGGCGTAATTCAGACATCGTTGCGTTGTTCCTTTTCACTCCGGCGAGGTGATTCCCACTGGCGTTGCCTGCTGCCGCGCCTGCCACTCGTCACGCAGGATCCCCATCATCACGAGGTCGTAGTATTGCCCGGCGCTCCAGACGTGGGACCGTAAGCGACCCTCTTCGACGAAGCCGGAGGCGCGGTAGGAGCGGATGGCGCGTTCGTTGTGGCTCCAGACGCGCAGCCAGACGCGACGCCAGTTGCGGAGGCGGAAGGCGTAATCGAGGAGCAGATCGACCGCTTCGCGCCCGTACCCGCGATTCCAATAGGCTTTGTCGCCGATCCCGATCCCCAATTCGACATGGCCGTCGGTCTCGCTGTAGCCGTGCAGCCCGCAACTCCCGATACATTTGCCGTCCGCGACGATCGCGAAGTGCGCCCCATCGCGCCCGCCCTTGGCGGCCTCGGCGTCGAATTCGGCCTGTCGGCGGGCCAGCGATTGCGGCATCGGCGGGTCGCCGCCGCCCGCCAACTCCACCTCGAGATCGTTGTTGTAGGCCCAGAGCAGCGGGAGATCGTCGCGCTCAATCGCCCGCAAGATGAGCCGTTCGCTGTTAAGCACGTCCATTCCCTTCCTCGTTGCATCATCGCAACCCGACACCGGGCGATTGGTCGCTGGTGGCTCGTAGATGATACGCGACAGGGGCGACGCTGTTTCAGGCGGGCGCGGCGAAGTCGTCGTGGTGAGAGGGCGATTCTCGCGCGATCGCGCTCTTCTGGCGGACGCTGGGTGCGGGTAGGGTGTGATGCGCCGCAAGCTCCGAGCGGGTCGCGACTTAAGTACTAGCGCCCTTGTCTGTCCAACGCGGCCCTCGGCTGGTACGGTAAGAGGGAGTGATTTGCGGGCGCATCGCCGCCGGCCCGCCGCCGACAAGCGGCGCTGATCGGTTCGCCCAGCTGAAAGAAACGGGTATATGACAGTACGTATAACGGCCCGCCCACAACCGACAACTTCCGGGCGTTCAGCTGTTCGGTGGCAGGTGCTCATCCCGCTCATCTACGGGCTCACCGCCTTCGCGAGCGCCACCTTGCTCTTCCTCGTCCAGCCGATGTTCGCCAGGATGCTGCTCCCGATGCTGGGCGGTGCCCCCGCCGTCTGGAATACCGCGCTCGTCTTCTATCAGGCGGTGTTGCTGGCGGGCTACCTCTACGCGCATCTGACCACCCGCTGGCTCGGGGGCCGACAACAGTGGCTGCTCCATGCGGCGCTCGTGTTGCTCCCGCTCGTGGTATTGCCGATCGCCGTGCCGGGTGGCTGGCAGCCACCGACGACGACCAACCCGATCCCGTGGCTCCTCGCGCTGCTCACGGTCGCCGTGGGCCTCCCGTTCTTCGTCATCTCCACCAGCAGCCCGCTGCTCCAGGCGTGGTATGCGCGCACCGGGCATCGGATGGCGAACGATCCGTACATTCTCTATGCCGCGAGCAATGTCGGCAGCATGTGCGCCCTCCTGGGCTACCCGACGCTGATCGAGCCGCGCTTGGCCCTGGTGGAGCAGAGTCGCCTCTGGTCGGTGGGGTACGTTGTCCTCGTGGTCCTGATTCTCGCCTGTGCGGCGTTGGTTGCGCGTTCCCCAGCCGTCGCGGCAACGCCCGTTCCTGCGACAACGGATGTGCCGAAGGCCGCCAGCACGACGGCGGAAAAATTGTCCACGTCCCGGCGCTTGCGTTGGTTGCTGCTCGCGTTCATCCCTTCCAGTCTGATGATGAGCGTGACGACCTACATCACGACGCAGATCGCGCCCCTCCCGCTGTTGTGGGTTATCCCGCTTGCGATCTACCTCCTCACCTTCATCCTCGTCTTTGCCGGTCGCCCGCTGTTTTCGCAGCGCCTCCTGGTACGCGCTTTCCCGCTCGTGCTCATACTGCTGGTGATCCTGATGCTGGCCCAGGCGACGCAGCCGATGGTGCTGATCGCCCTGCTCCATTTGGTGACCTTTTTCCTGGCGACGATGATCTGCCACGGGGCGATCGCCGCCGATCGCCCCGCCCCGCGCCACCTCACCGAGTTCTACCTATGGATGTCGGCCGGGGGGGTGTTGGGCGGCATCTTCAACGCCCTGGTCGCCCCGGTGATCTTCCCCAGCATCGTCGAATATCCGCTGGTGCTGGCGCTGACGTGCCTGATCCTGCCGCGCTT
Source organism: Thermomicrobiales bacterium (assembly GCA_036563365.1). Lineage (GTDB taxonomy): Bacteria > Chloroflexota > Chloroflexia > Thermomicrobiales > CADCWN01 > CADCWN01. The sequence goes on along the minus strand of DATCMP010000405.1, from coordinate 7,827 downwards.
CGGGGCCGACGCCGCGCTGCCGTTCTTCCAGCGGCGCGATCTCGCCCTGCCGCTGATTCTCGGTGGCGTCCTGGCGGCGCTCATAGTGAGTATGTCCGCGCTCGGTATGCAGAATAATGTGCTCGGTCTGGCCGTGATCTTCGGGCCACCGGCGCTGTGCTGTTTCAGCTTCTCGCGGCGACCGCTGCGGTTCGCGCTCGGCCTGGGCGTCCTCTTCCTCGTCTCGGGCGTGCTCTACACCAGCGGGCAGGGGCAGGAACTCGCGACGGAACGCAGCTTCTTCGGGTTGCACCGGATCATGCTCGATCCGACCGGGCGCTACCACACGATCGTCCACGGCGGGACCGTCCACGGGATGCAGAGCACCGACCCCGCACGCCTCACGCAGCCCTTGACCTACTATTATCCGACCGGCCCGGCGGGGCAGATCTTCGCGGCCTACAGCGGTGCCCATGCCAAGCAGCGTGTCGGCGTTGTCGGGCTCGGTGCGGGTTCGCTCGCTTGTTATCAGCGACCGGGCCAGTCGTGGACCTTCTACGAACTCGATCCGCGCGTCGAGGAGATCGCCCGCGACCCCCGGTATTTCACGTACTTGCGGGATTGTGCCCCGGATAGCCCCGTGGTGCTGGGCGATGGACGATTATCGTTGGCCGGTGCGCCGGATGGCGGCTACGATCTGTTGATGCTCGATGCGTATAGCTCGGATACCGTCCCCGTCCACCTGTTGACGCGGGAGGCGCTCGCCCTGTATCTGACGAAACTGGCCCCGGATGGTGTGCTCGCCTTCCATATCTCCAATCAATATCTCGATCTCAAGCCCGTGATCGCGCGCCTGGCGGACGATGTGGGGCTGGTGTGCCTCGCGCAGGACGACCTCGCGCTCAGCGCGGAGGAGGCCGCCGCGGGCAAGAGCGCGTCGCAGTGGGTGGTGATGGCCCGCCGCTCGACCGACCTGGAGCGGTTGGGCAGTAACGGTCGCTGGACGCCGCTGGTCGCTCAACCGGGCACGGCGTTGTGGACCGATAGCTTCTCGAGCATCCTCGAACTGATCCGCTGGCGCTGACCGACTATGCCTCGCGCAAGCCGTTGCGCTGGCGTAACCGCGCCGCCTGCTGGGTGCGTGGCGCTGTGCAACGCGCGTGCTGCGGGCGCGACAACTGGGTTGCTATCCGGTCGCTGTCATGATTTCAGCCCCAGAAGCGTTAGCGGGCTGCCGCTCACGCCCGGCGGGCGAGGGCCGGACCCTTCCCGGCGATCGCCTATCGCCCGCGACGGCTGGGTACTGTTCAACACCGGTGGCTACAACGCTTCCTGTCGCGGGCTGACGAACGGGGCGCAAATAGCAGTTCTCTCCGTCGATTATCGACAGGGGCCGGAGAGCCCTTTCCCAGCGGCGTACAGCTATGCCTAGCGATCGCGCCAGCACCACCGTCGGCACCGACCCCGCCCCCGCAGCCGATGCCGGGCCTGCCGAGCACCGGCGACGGCTTCGCCGCTGGGGGTGGCGACCTCATCAACCGCGAACTTTCCCGCCAGCCGAGCGACCGCGACGCGGTGATCGTTCAACCGCGGGGAGGCGCTTCGGCGATGGGGGCGCATCGGCACGGGACGATGCCTGGGACCGCGGCTAGCCCGCCCGACGCGGGTGATGTTCAGCCACCGAACGGCGCGATCCATTCGACGCGGGGGCCGACCGTGGCGAGGTGGGTGAGGGCGCCGGAAGGGTCGCGGAGGTCGAGTTCGCCTTGCCCTTCGAGGGAGAGCCGGTAGAGCGGCGCGCTCTCGCCGAGCGTGGCGAGGGCGGCGTCGAACGCGCCGAGGTTTGCGGCGGGGACGTGCAGCCGCGTGATCGCGTGGAAGAGGACGCGGGGCTCACCAGGCGGCAGTTCGGCGGCGACCGCCGGGCAAACGTCGATCGCGTCGCCGCCGCGTAGCGCCGGTGGGTCGGCGGCGACCACGGCGAGCGCCCGGTGGAGGAGTTCGGCCTCGTGGCGGTTCTCCGGCCAGACCAGGGCTTCCAGCCAGCGCCGATCGGCCTCATCGCCGGCGGCGAGCGGGTTGAGATCGATCCCGGTCACGCTGGCGAGCGCGGGGAGGGCGTCGAGGTCGGGTATCGGCGTGTCGCCGCGCCACTCGGCGGCGATCTGCACCGGCGAGCGCGGGTCGCCGAAGCGGCGCTCGCCGACCGTGTAGCCGTAGCGGTCGCAACGTAGCAAGAGCCCCGCGCTCGCGCCCACCTCGATCAGGTGGATCGGCGCGGCGACCCGACGACCGATCGCGGCGAGGCCGTAGCGCAGGGCGAGCGCCCGCTTGACGACGTTGGTCTGCACCAGCCGGGTCTCGATCAGGGCCGTCAATGCCGGTGCGAAGGTGGCGCAGAAGTCGACCAGCGCCGGACCCGCCCCGTCGGGCGGGAGCGCCGCGGCACCGACGAGCGAGGGGTAGTAGCGGGCGAGTTCGTGATCGGCACCGGCAAGCAGCAAGGCGTGAACCACGCCGAAGAAGAGGATCGTCGGGTATTGGCCCGGGCGACCGCGCGCGGCGAGTCGGAGGAGGTCGGGGTTGTCGGCGACCGTCCGCGAGAGCGCCCGATAGAGCGGCGAGGAGGCGAACTCCGGGGTATGCGTGAATTTCCGCGCCACATCCGCGAGCACCACTAGCTCTTCGGTGTCCATCTGTCACCTCCTCGGCCGAGCTGGGCCGCCGCTTTCGCAACGTTGGTTCTGTTCGGCCCGCAGTATAGCGCGGCGCGCGCGACGTTGGGGCGCGTTGTTCGCGTGCCGCCCCCCCCCGATCTCATGCTTGACTTCCTCGTCCCGACCCTGTATAGTGCGCGTCAGGGTCACCCTTGACCCATCGATGTCGCGTATTGACTGTTTCCACCAACCTCGGGGAAGGAGGGTACGACAATGGCAGGGACTGCATCGGTGCATTGGCACCAGCGTCAGCGTCGCGCCCCCCGGATCGAGCGGTAGGACAGTCGCCCCACAGCGGCATCCGTATAACCACCGAAGCTCTTCCACTTTGATCCAAATCTAACCGGCGCGACGACTGCTGAGAGTCGGCTTTATGCTGCTCTCCGGGCCGTGTGAGCGCCTTGGCGTCGCGCTGGCTCCGATGCTGGTGCCGACAGTCCGGTGGCAACTGCCACCCGGGGTGGCGCTTGACGTTGCCCGCGCGCCATGCGGCGTGCCTCGATGATGTTGCGTCTATGCAGAAGCGGGAGTGGGACGATTTGGGCAAGAAGGAACGGCTGGCGCGCGGCGCCGGGATGGGTTTGCGGATGGTCGATGGTGCGACACCGGTCCCGCTGGAGGAGATCGGCACCGCGCCGGAACCGACGGGATTGCTGGAAGGGCTGATCGTCAACGGCAGCCGCGGGATGTATCAGGTGGAGACGGAGATCGGGCCGCTCCTCTGCACGATTCGCGGGCGGCTGCGGAAAAACCTGGTCTACGCGAAGAGCGAATCGACCAAGACGCGCAAGAGCGTGCGCGAGGTGAAGGTGAAGGGGCATGACCCGGTGGCGGTCGGCGATCGGGTGCGGGTGCTGCCGAGCGGCGGCGGGGCCGGGACGATCGAGGAGATCGTCGAGCGGGCGGGCGGGTCGTTCACGCGCAATGACCCGAACAAGGGCGGGGCGAAGCTGACCTCGATCGCCGGGCTGGACCAGATCGTGGCGACGTTCGCGGCCACCGAGCCGACCCCGCACCTGCGCGTGCTGGACCGCCTGCTCGTCCTGGCCGAGGCGCAGGAGATCGCGGCGTCGATCTGCATCGGCAAGGCCGACCTCGGGATCGAGCCGTGGTTGGCCGAACGGCTCGATGTCTACCGCTCGATCGGCTACCCGGTCCTGATCGTCAGCGCGCACACCGGCGAAGGGGTGGAGGCGCTGCGGGCGAACCTGGCGGGCAAGACCTCGGCGCTGCTGGGACCGTCGGGCGTCGGGAAGTCGAGTCTGCTCAACGCGCTCCAGCCGGAATTGGGGCAGTTGGTCGGCGGGATCAGCGGCTCGACCGGCAAGGGGCGGCACACGACGACCGGCACGCGCCTCTTCCCGCTCGATGGCCCAGGGGGCGGGTATCTGGCCGACACGGCGGGGTTCCGCTCGCTGTCGCTGGCGGGGCGGGTTTTCGAGGAACTGGACTGGTGTTTCCGCGAGTTCCGGCCGTTCCTGGGGCAGTGCCGGATGAATGATTGTACGCACCTGCACGAGCCGGACTGCGCGGTCCGCGCGGCGCTGGCGGCGGGGCAGATCGACCGGGACCGCTACGATAGTTTCCGCCGCTTACGGCGCGCGGGCGCTGAAACGCTCGATCTCGATACGGAGGGATAAGATGATGCGATTCCTGATGGTGCTGATGCGGCGTTTGGTGGCTGCCCTCGGTCGCGGGCCACCGCGCGAGTTGTGCGCGTAAGAGATTGCCGGTCGCCGCCGACACTCCCCACATTTCAGCCACCCGGCCCGGCGTATGGGCGCGGGCATCGCGGCGGGGAGCGATGAACCGGACGGGGCGAGGCGATGGACCGACGCGATGGGACGATAGGGCGGCGATGGCCGGAAGGAGTTGTTCGATGGTGAGGGTAAGCGCCGAGCCGTTGGGGCGAGCAGGAAACGCGCGATACACCGGTCGGTCACTCGCGAGGGTGGCTGGCCGGTCCCTTTAGGGGCATTGGTAGGGGTGGTGCCGCCGGATGAATCCGGCGCTAGGTGGCCGCGGCCACTCATCCCCTGACCCGGCAGGGGACCACGGCCTACTGAAGTAGGCGAGGTTTGTTGTCGATTTGGTGGTTTTTTGCGATGACGTTTGAGAATGGGTGATGCTGTATTTGAGGCGGCTCGTGGTGTGTGCATTTTGAGTGGTAGATAATCGCGCGGTTTCGAGCAGTAAGCATACTCGGCTCAGAGCGATAGATAACTTGAAGTTTGAGCGCCTCTTGCGGTTGGGCTTGGGGCGGGCGGTGATACGCCTGCGCGAGGCCGGTGGTGGGGCGACATTTCGCGAGGCCGTGTTACGGGCGTGCCTCCGCGATGATCGCTACGATCGGCAGTGTGAGGAAGGACGAGAGCGGTTTCGCTTCGACGTGATGGCGGCGACCGGCGAGCCGGAGTTTTATCGCCGGTGGTTGTTGCGGGCGACCACGCCAGGGCGCTTACGTGGTAACGATGGTGAGCAACTCGTCGCCTTGCTGCGCGTCTTCGCGGAAGGGGGCGATGCGGAGGCCAGGGCGCGGCTCTACACGATCTTCGCCGTGAATGCCGTGACCGAGCGACCGGACGGCGCGACGGACATCGTTGAACTGGATGGTCTTGCCGCGCTGCTCTTCGTCATGCCGCGCCTGGTAATTGATGCCGACGATCCGTGTTTCGCGCGCTACCTGATCGGGATTGCGATCGAGCGGGATGGTGAGGCGGCGGCGTGGGCGGCGTTGGCTGCTGTGGCTGACGCGGACCTGGTGGTCGCGCGGTTGCTGGCGCTGGTGCAGGCCGATGAACAGCGCGAGCGGGCGGGGCAAGGACGTGACGCCGCCGACACCGGTGTGGCATCGGACTATCCGGCGATCCGGGCGCGCTTGAGGGCGGGTGAGCGGGCGGCACGTCGGCACCTCTGGTGTTGGGCGCGCGGGGCAACCGCTGCGGAATTAGTGCCGGTCGCGCACGATCTGCTGGCCGAGGACGATCTGCAGCGCCGGAACGCCTATCTGTGGATCTTCCAGCACCGGCCTTTCCCGCTCGACCACACGCCGTTGCTGGCCCTGGCCCGTGAGCCGTCGCGCCGTACCGCTGCCCCGGTTATCAGCGTGCTCGCCAAGATTGAGCATAATAAGGTAAGGGCGTTGGCGCTGGAATTGTTGGCGGCTGGGCGAGGGGATGGGGCGCGATTGCTGGCCGCTAACTATCAGGCGGGTGACTACGCGCTCGTCGAGCGGTTGTTGCTGACTTGGACCGATCGCGAAGAGCTGCATGATCTCGGCTTCGGGCTGCATGATATGGTCGAGTCGCATCCCCAATTGGACGCGCACGACGCGCTGCGTGCGCTTTATGAGCAAGGCCCATGCTCAATGTGTCGCCGTCATACGATTGCCCTATTGGCGGAACTTGGTCCATTGCCCGCATGGCTCGTTGAAGAGTATCGGTGGGACGCGGATCACGAAGTACGTGCGTTGAGTAACGACGATCGGGCCGAGGTCAATGTCGATGCAGGATCAACGCCGTCATCGTAATCTTTTGGCACACCCCCTGCGAATTCATGCGGGACGGGGAACCTGCCCGTGTTGATAGAGATGATACGCAGGAGAGTGAGACGATGGCTGAGCAGAACCAGCAGCACGATGACGCTGATGAGGTGACGCGGCGCAACGTCGAGGGGATGCGCGAGTTGTTGGCGCAGAAAGCGCAGCAGCAGCAGGCGCACGAGGCGGAACCGCCCCTGGCCGATGACCCGCATATCGGGTCGCAGGAAAACCTCTTGGCGCAGGAAGCCGAGGGGAGTCGCGGCAGCACCGGTGGTATCCGCAACATGGGCGGCGGTCGTTCGTAGACGGGTTGTGTCTCGGCAGGAATGAAATCGCACCGGTCCGCGCGCTCACTGTTTGAGCGCGCGAACCGGTCGTGGGCAAGCGAAAACCCCGGCACACTTGCACCGGGGTTCTATCGTTATTGGCAGGGAGGAAGGGTCAGTAATGGGGTGGGAGAGAGGATCAATGGGGATGGATCTGAGAGGAGATCAAGAGGGAGCTATAGGAGACTGACCCCTGCATTCCGCCAATTCTTCGCTTGTTAATGCCCATGTGTGGGCACTGCTGTATACAGCAAGGCGTGTGCCACGGGTGAAAGTGGGCGAAGTGGGGGGGGTGGGGGAGTGGGCCAGTAGCGAAACGGGGTGGCCGCATACCTATTGCCGCCAACGCTCCTATTTGCTGGCCCGCTCCCCCACTCCGCCCACTCACCCCTCCAGGCGCCGCGCGACCTCGGCGGCGATTGTGGCGAAAGCGGCGGTTTGCGGCGAGGCTGGCGCGGCGACGACGACCGGGATGCCGGTGTTGGCCCCGCGACTGATCGCGATGTCGAGCGGGATCTGGCCGAGGAACGGCCCGGCGGCGTCGCGCACGGCCCAGGCTTCGGCGCTGCGCGCGAAGACCTCGACGCGCTCGCCGCAACCGGGGCAGATGAAGTGGCTCATATTCTCCACCACGCCGACGATCGGCACCGCGGCCTCGCTGAACATTTGCAGCGAACGCGTGGTGTCGAGCAGGGCGAGGTCCTGCGGCGTGACGACGAGGACGACGCCAGCGAGCGCGATCCGCGCGGCGAGGGTCGCCTGTGGCTCGCCGGTGCCGGGTGGCAGGTCGATCAGCAGGTAGTCGAGTTGGCCCCAGGCGGTGTCGAAGAGGAACTGCTCGATCAGTCGTCCGGCGAACTCGCTGTTGCCGGGCAGGAGGTGTTGCTCCTCGCCGACGAAGAGGGCGAGCGAGAGGAAGCTGATGCCGTGGCGAATTAACGGGCGGGGGCGCTGCGACTCCGGCACGGCCCCGCCGAGCGAGAGGAGGGCCAGCCCGGCGGCGCGATTGCGCCGCCGCACGCCGAGGAGGAGGGGGATATTCGGGCCGTGGATGTCGGCGTCAAGGATCCCGACGCGCTGGCCGCGCGCCGCGAGGGCCAGCGCGAGGTTGACGGTGACGGTTGATTTCCCGACGCCCCCTTTGCCGGACGCGACGGCCAGTGCGCGCCCGACGCCGGGTACGCAGCGGCGCTCGCCGCGCTGCGGCGCGTCGGTATGGTCGTGCATCGGCCCTCCCCGCAGTCTAAAACCATGATGCTGCTCC
>DATCMP010000400.1:0-1600 GCA_036563365.1 Thermomicrobiales bacterium | reverse complement strand
CCACACGATAGGGGAACGCGAGACTAGAGGTATTGCTCGAACCAGCGCACGATGTGCCGCAGCCGCTCGGCACGGTGCTGGGGTTTACCGCCGCGCGAGAGATTGTGGTCCTCATCGGGGAAGCGCACAAACTCGGTCGTGCGGCCCAGCTTCTTCAACATGATGAACATCTGCTCGCCCTGCTCGATCGGGCATCGGTAATCTTCCTCCGAGTGCAGGATCAGCAGCGGCGTGTGGATATTTTTGACGTAGCTGATCGGGGAGTAATGCAGCAGTTTGGCGACATCATCCCACGGTTCCGTCTCGAACTGCATCTCCAGGAAAGTGAAGCCGATATCGCTCGTCCCGAAGAACGACAGAAGATTCGAGACGCAGCGCATCGTGATCGCCGCCTTGAAGCGGTCGGTATGCCCCACGATCCAGTTGGTCATGAAACCACCGAAGGAACCGCCCAGGACACCTAATCGTGCCGGATCGATCCACGGATTGGCCGCGATCGCCGCATCGACCCCCGCCATGAGATCGCGATAATCTCCCTCACCCCAACGGGAGCGATTGGCGATGGTGAAAGCGGCCTCCTTGCCGGTACTGCCGCGCGGATTGGTATAGAGGACACCGTAGCCGCGCGCCGCCAGCAGCTGGAACTCGTGGAAGAAGGCGAAGCCATACTGCGCGGCCGGGCCGCCATGAATCTCCAAGGCCAGCGGGTAACGTTGCCCTGCCTGCAAGCCGTAAGGCTCCATCAGCCAGCCATCGATCGGCCAGCCGCCATCGCCCGCATAGGTGAAACGCTTGGCATCGACCACCGCCACCTCGGCGAACAGTTCGGCGTTGACTTCGGTCAACTGGCGCTCATCCGAACCATCAATAGCACAACTGAAGAGATCACCCGGATTGGTCACCGTGGCGGTCGTAAAGACGATGCGGCCGTCGGGGCTCAGCCGCGCGTTCATCACGCCACGGTCGCCAGCAATGATCCGCTGCGGTTCGCCTCCGCCGAGCGCGATCTGAAAGAGATGCTCGGTGCCGCGATCGATCGCGGTCGCATAAATGCTGGCACCGTCTTTTGCCCAAAGCGGCGGCTGCGCGACCAAACCGGAGCGCAAGTCGCCCGCGACGTCTCCCGCGAACGAGCGATCGAACGCCTCGGTGAGATTCTGCGGCGCGGTAGAGCCATCTGCCGCGACTGTCCAGACCCCGGCGTTAGCATAACGACCATACGCCTCGGGGTTAGTGTGTCCGAGGAAGGCGATCTGGCTTCCATCCGGCGACCACGTCGGGGACGAGGATGGACCCTCTGTCTGGGTCAGTTTGCGCGGCTCACCGGCGATCGTCGAGACGGTCCAGAGATCGGTGAAATTATTGAAGTCGCGATCCGGTGTGCGGTTCGAGCAGAACGCGATCTGCGTTCCATCGGGGGACCATGCCGCGTCGGCATCGTCCCAGTCGCCGAACGTCAGTTGTCGTCCCACACTCGGTTCGGTGGCGGCGTCGGCGACTTCAGTTACGAAGAGATGCCGATAGCCGCGTCCAACCAACAGGTGGTGGATCCCATCGGCTTTGTAACGAATATCGGTGATAACCTTGACATCGCTCTTCT
>DATCMP010000254.1:0-16371 GCA_036563365.1 Thermomicrobiales bacterium | reverse complement strand
CCGACCGTCGCGGCCGCCTCGCGCATGCCGATCCCCTGCGCCCGCAGCCACAGCGCCTGATAGCGCCGCGCCGCCAGGAGCGTCGCCGCGCGATACCGCCGCTCCAACTCCGCCGCCGTCCATGGTATCGCCAGCGCACGCATCGACCACCTCCCCCTCGCGGCCGAGCATACCAGATTTTCCGCCTAAGTCGGTATAAGACACGCGCCGACCGTTGCTCGGGCCATCGCCGAGAGGGCGGCGATCCTTAGCCACGAGGCGAAGCGCTCGTCTCGTAGCCAGCAGTATTGGTTGATCCACGTACGCCGCCCTACCAGGGGCAGGCCGGGGCTTCTGCTAGGGTTGCCTGCAATCCGTTGCCACCTGAGCGCGCGCTACGACGTGAGCAGCGACCAAGCGCGGGTGATGGTTGCGAAGGGCGCCTGTCGAGATGGCGGCACCCTCGTCGCCGACCGCTCGGCGCTGCGGATCCAGGTGTCACCGATAACCCAACCGATCATCGCCAGCAGGAGCACGAGGCGTACCGCGACAAGTGGTTCCAGCAGATAGGTCGCCTGCCACGAGGTCAGCGGACCGGTGCTATACGGCGCGGCGAAGCTGGCGGTGTAGAGGATCTGGAATGACGCGTAATAATAGGCGAGATCGAGCAGGATGAACCCGCGCCACCACCCCGAGGGGAGGCCCACCAGGGCGAGCACGAGGTAGACCCAGAGCCCGTACTGCGGCGAATAGACCTTGTTGATGCCGAGCCACCAGAGCAGAGTCGCCCCGCCGAGCGGCAGCGTCACCGGGCATTTGGCGCGTGCCGCAAAGGCGGTGAGGACGAGCGTCCCGAAGACGAGCAGCCCCAGGCTGATACCGTCGATCCGGGCGTTTCCGAGCGACGGTATCAGCGTCCAAAGGCTCGGCTCGGCCGGGCGACCGGCATTGAAGGTGAAGAAATATCCCCATCCAGCCAGATTGGCACGCGCCAGCGGCAGATTGAGCGCGAGGCTCCCGCCGATGAAGATGCCGACGATCGTCCCGGCGGCGCGGAAGCGGCGCTCGCGCAGCCGCTCGATCACGATGCTCAGGAGGAAGACGATCGGGAAGAGCTTCAGCCAGATCGCCAGCACGAGCGCGACCGTCCCCCAACCGTCGCGGCGACGATCGTAGGCGACCAGCGCCAGCGCCAACATCGCGATCGCGGCGAGATCCCAGTTGAGGCCGGTGTAGAGGATCAGGGCCGGGGTCGCGGTGACATACCAGCGCTTCGTCCCCGGCAATCCGTTGAGCGCCGCCACGGTGACGAGGGCACAAACCGATAGAACGCCGTACGTCAGCGCGAAGTACAGGCGGAGATCGCGCGCGAAGCCGAGGGCGTAGATCAGGCCGCCGGTCAACGGCGGATACTCCAGGCGATAGTCCAGGAAAGGCCGGAGATGGACGGTTGCCTGATCGCGCAGATACAGCCAGATGATGTCGGAGTAATTCAGCGCGCGGAATCCATACGCCTGATAGTCGGCGGCATGGGCGGTGCCGGGTGCATGGAACAGATAGCCGATGATCAGCAGGGTCGTCGTCACCAGGAACGGCAAGGCGGCGATCGCCACGGTGCAGAGCCACCGGAGGCGAGAAACGCGGACATGTCGCGAGATAAACGAGGCAAACCTTCGCGGGCCTACGATGACACCCATGCTGTCGCTCCATCACCTCGATTGGGTCGCCTGCCGCTCGCCGCCCTCGCCGGATCAGATCGGCGCACCGGACTACCCGCTCAGTCCGCTGCCAACGCCTCGACAGCGCCGCCCGAGACGGCTTTCTCCCAGAGGGCATAGTGGTATTGACGATCGTGCCACTGTGACACCGTGCCCCACGGTTGCGAGTGGAGCAGGGCCAGAAATGCCGCGTCGGCCAGCACCGTCGCGCTGGCCGGTTCGCGGTACTTCCCGGGCGGATAGCCGCCGAGATGGGCGACACATGCCAGGAACCAGAGCGTGCGCAAGGGTAGCGCCGTCCAGAAGCGCGACCGTGGCTCCGCGATGAAGCAGCGTCCACCGGGCCGCAGGACGCGGTGCATCTCGGCCAGGGATTGTTCCCGCTCCGGCAGGATGGTGAAGAGCCGCGACGCCACGATCGCGTCGATCGTGCCCGCTACCTGGCTTAGGGCGCGGGCATCGCCGAGCACGAAACGGCAGTTGTTGAGTCGCCCGGACGTGGCCCGTGCGCTCGCGTGGCGCAGCTGCGCCGACGACCGATCCAGGCCCGTCACGCGCAGTTGGCCGAAGTGTCGCGCCAGCCGCCGCGCATAGAACCCCGGCCCGCAGCCGATCTCCAAGACGCGCTCGCCGAATGGTGGCGCACCGGAGGGCCAGAGGGCCGCGACGATCCGCGCGGTGTGGTCACGGAACAACCATTCGCGGCAGATGATGTACAGCCAGGGGAAACGATCGAACAGGCTCGCCGGTTCGGCACCGACCGCCCGAACCCGTGCGCCGTCTCGGCGGTGTCGCCACGATAGTGTTGCGCCCGAAAGGGCAGCGAGCAGGAGCCCGAGCAGCCCGCCGCCATACGCGATGGCGCGCACCCAACTCCCGCTCGCGGGCCACCACCATTGCAGATAGAGGAGTCCCGCCCCGCTGACGAGCACCAACGCCAGCGCCGAGAGGCGTTTGCCGACGAACGGGACGAACGCCAGGGCCAGCAGGCTGTACCAGGGGTATGTCGGGGTGGCGAGGGCGATGAACACGGCGAAGAGGAGCACGACCCGCGCGGGGATCGCCCGCAACGACGCGACCGGACGCAGCCAGCACCAGAGCGCGAGCGCGCCCATGACGAGCAGCAAGCCCCCGGCGTAGAGCTGCGCGAGGCCGGGCGGCGGCAAGCCCCAGGGCAGGGGGAGCGCCGGGGGGCTCCCGCCGTGCCACAGCTTCAGCAGGCCCAACGGGTAGAAGCGATCGCCCGAGGCGATCCCCTCTTCTTGCACGTAGCCGCCGAGATACCCGAACACGGCGGGGCCGACCCCGAGGAACGGCAGATACGCGAGGGCGACCGTGATCACGAGGGCGAGCGGCAGGCGGAAGTCGCGTCGTCGCGCCTGGAAAAGGAGCGAGGGCAGGGCGATCAGGGCGTAGAACTTCGTCAGCACGGCGCACGCGAGGAGGAAACCGGCACGCCAGGGACGGTCGCTCAGGCGTGCCCAGAGGGCGAGGGCGAGGAAGCAGATCGTGACGACGTCGACATGGCCGCTATGCCCGAGTTCGAGGATGAGCAGCGGGTGCCAGGCGTAGAGCAGCACCCGTTCCGCGCGGAGGCCGAGGCGGATCAGCAGGCCCGCGATGACCATGATCGTCAGCAGATCGAAGCCGATAAAGGCGATGCGCGTCCAGGCGACGCTATCCCGATGCAGGGCGTAGATCGCGCGGAAGACGACCTGGGCGACCGGGGGATAGATCGTGGGGACGGCTTTGCGGTTGATGAACGGATAGATCGCCCGATCGCGATAGGGGGCCAGTGCGGGATCGGCGGGCGTGTAGCGATAGGGATTGATCCCGACGGCCTGGATGCGCCCATCCCAGACGTAGCGATAGATGTCATCGGAGACGGTCGGTGCCTGGGCGACGAAGGCGAGACGCGAAGCGAGCGCCACCAACACGATGATCGCCAACGCGCCGCGCGGCGGTAGCCGACGGATCGTCACCCAAACCGCAGCTGCGGCATAGAGGACCAACTGGCCGAGGAACAGCAGCAAGAAGGCGCGCGGGTGCTCGGGTACGACACGCCACCGCGCTATCCAGCAGTTCAGGAGGACTATTCCTATCCCCAAAAGAGCAAGGAGGGCGAGGTGAAGCGCGGGGCGACCGCTCACCCCAGCGGACCGTTCGCTGGCGACGAGCCGCATATCCGCCGCGCGCCACGGCGCGATGAGCCGGTCGATGGCGCGGGTGTGCGACAGCTGCGCGACGGCGTGCCTGGTGACCGCAAAGAGCGCCATCGGATTAATCCGCGCTCAGCGTGGCGGGGTGCGCGGTCGGCTGCGCCGCGCGTTGGACGATCCGCTTCGCGCGCAGTCCCGCTTCGGCGGCACCAAAGTAATCGCGGATCTCGCCCTGCCCACGAATCCATTCAAGGTAGCGACCGATACCGGTTGTCAGCTCGACCGTCGGCGCATACCCGATGGCCCGTGCCCGCGTGATGTCGGAGGTCAGGTGGCGGATCTCTCCGGGGCGGAACTCGCCGCGCGCCAGCGGTGCCAGCGAAACGTTGAGCAAGTCGGCGATCGTTTCGGCGACCTCGCGGATCGGTGTGGCCCGGCCGCTGCCGACATTGACCGGCAAACCATCAAGGGCGTCGCTCTCGGCGGCGAGCAAATTCGCGCGGGCGATGTCCTCGACGAAACAGAAGTCGCGCGTCTGCTCCCCATCCTCGTAGAGGGTCGGCGGCTGACCGTTCAGCAGCCGTGTCGTGAAAATGGCGATGACGCCGGTATACGGATTGAAGATCGATTGGCGCGGTCCGTAGGTGCAGGAGTAGCGCAACGCCACCGTCGCTATCCCCGTTTGCCGCCCCCAGGCGAGGGTCAGGCGCTCCTGATCGGCCTTCGTGATCGCATAGACCGTTTCGCCACCGATCGGCGCTTCTTCCGGCGTCGCGATCGGCGTGGCGGGGGCGGCGCACTGCGGGCAGTGAACCGCGTAATCGCCGCGATTGAGTTGGGCGAGCGGGCGGGTCGCGGGGAAGGCCCGCCCATGTATCGGGCAATCTATCGCGCCCTCGCTGTACACGGCCTGCGACGAGGCGACGACGACCTTGCGGATCGGCAGCCGTTCATCGCGGATGATCTCCAGCAGTTGGGCGGTGCCGAAGCTGTTCACGGCGACATACTTGCTGATCTCGGGCATGTAGCCGCCATACGCCGCCTGATGGAAGACGACGTCGATATTCTGGAGCGCCGCAGTGACGACCGCGCGGTCGCGGATATCGGCCTCGATGAATTCCACCGCGGCCGGTATCCAGCCTGGCTTACCCTGCCGGTGCGTCTGCGGTTCGAGGGCATCGAGGACGCGCACCGTCCAGCCTTCGCGCACGAGGAGATCGACCAGATGGGAACCGATCAGTCCAGCGCCGCCCGTCACTAAGGCCCGTCGCCCATCGCTCATTCGCCCGCCTCGCCTTCTGTGCTATGTTCAATTGCCGCCCGCGATGCTCAGAACGATCCTCGGATTAGCCCGCCACTTGCACCGTGATCCGGTGATAGCCGGTGGCACCATCGGGCGCGATACCGCGCGTATCGGCGGTCTGGTAGGCACCATTGCCATCGACCGCGCGTACCGCCAGGCGATACTCACCGGCACCGCCCGGTTGCCAGTCGAGACTCCACAGCGTCCAGGCCACCTTGGTGGTCTGATGATCGAAACGGGCCTCCCGCCAGGTCTTGCCGTCGTCGGTGCTCACCTCGACGCGCGAGATCCCTCGATCGCCGGAGAAGGCCACGCCGTGCAGGCGAATCGGCGCGGCGACCGAGAGCATCTGGCGATCGAGCGGCGCATCGAACCGCGAGTAGGTCTGGATGATGAAGGACGGCCCCCACCCCTGGCGCTCGTAGAAGCCCTTCACGTCGCGATCGACGACCTCGATCCGCGTCACCCACTTAACACTCTTCTCGCCGAAACGCCCGGGGACGATCAGACGTACCGGATAGCCGTGGCGCGGCGGCAGCGGCTCGCCGTTCATCTCCCAGGCGACGAAGGTGGTCGGGTCGAGCGCCTTGTCGGGGTAGATGGTGTCGACATAATTGTCCGCGCCGTGGATAACGACCTTCGCGAATGTTCCGGCGATCCCCGCCTCTTCGAGCAAGGAACGGAGGGGGACGCCCTTCCAGATCGCGTTACTGGCGAGCCCATCGCCGATGTCGTTGCTGATACAGGAGATCGTCGCCTCCTGCATCGTCACCGCCCCCGATGCCGCGAGTTCGGCGAAGGTATAGGTGCGGGGGCGGGCGACGAGGCCGTCGACGCGCAGCCGCCAGGCCGCGCGCGCGACATCCGGGTCGAGGACGTTCTTGGTCACGCTGTAGAAGCGGTCGTTCCGGGTGATCGCCTGCACATCGGGGCCGCGATAGCGCGTCCCGTCGTAGAGCAGCGTCGAGCGCCCATAAAGCGCGCGGATCAGGCCCCCGGCGACCGCCGCCATGATCAGCGTCGCCCCGCCGACAACGAGCGTGCGACGTCCCAACGCGGGGTCACGTTGTGCGGTCTGTGCCTGATCTGCCTGCGTGGTGGGGGGCACGGTCAGTACCCGATAGACCAGGACGAGGATGCCGGCGAAGACGGCATAGATCACCAGCAGCCCGACGATCGACAGCGCCGTTGCCGGACCCGCAGGCAAGCCACGGTAGTTGGTGGCGAGGACCGAGTTCAGGGGGACGATCGTGCCGAGCCACGCGACAATACCCGCGATGGTGATGAAGATCAGGCCGCGCGAGCTGGCACCGAACCGCCGCGCGGTGCCAGCCGAAGCGAGCAGGCCGTAGACAACGCCGACCAGCGTGCCGACGACGACTTGCCCGATCAGGACCGAACCGATCCCGACCCGCTTGATCCCGTTGCCACCGTCGAAGCGATTGATCAACTGGAAGAAGGTATCGAGATCGAGATTGGGGATGAAGACATCGCCGATCATCTCGGCGGGTGAAGGCAAACCGAGGGTGACGCGGGCGACCGCCATCAGCGCGGTCATCGAGAGTGCCGCGAAGAGCCCGGCCAGCGCTCCCGCCGCGATCACCCGTCTCTGCCCCGGATTACCACCCGCACCCTTTGTTGCTGCCGTGGAGTGTCGGTCTGCCGTGGTCGCCATTGACGTATTCCTCCCTCGTCCTGAACGATCAGTCGCTCAACCCCGTGATGACGTGCGGCGATGCCGTCGTGAAGTGATCGGCGAGCGACGGTGCGGCGGGCGCGGGGCCCGCGGTGAGCAGGCCGGGTTGGCGTAACGCGGCGCGCGTCGCCGGGAGATCGTCGCGCGTCGCCACGAGTCGGCAGAGTTGCGCCAGATCGGTGGCTTCGTCGATGTCGAACGTCGGAGCGGTCCAGCCGACGGAGAGTCCCTGCTGCGCCGCCCGCGCCGCGATCTCGCTCGTCACCGTTTGCGTGCTCATCGGGATACCGCGCAAAACGTCGTGCCAGCCGCGCATCCCGATCAGGTAATAGCCGCCGTCCGAGACCGGGCCGAGGACGAGGTCGTGGCGTTCGAGCTGGCGGAAGGCGCTGGCGATCGTCGAGACGTTCAGGTGGGGCGAGTCGGACGCGATGAGGATCGTGCGCCCCTCGCCGCGCCCCTCCGCACCAGCGAAGAGCGCTTCCTGGCGCGTGGTCCAGTCACCCTCGCCTTGCGCCAGGATCACCGGCGTCTGCATCCCCTCGGGGATGGTGACGAGTGGCGCGAGCTCCGGCCAGGCATCCGGCGGCGTGATATACCAGCCGAGGGTGCAGCTCAGATTGCGGGGCAGCGAGGCGAAGCGTAGGCTGAGATCGCGGAGAAAGGCCCGGTAGAGCTCGACTGCCGCCTGGTGGCCGAGTTGTCGCCCGAGGCGGGTCTTGGCGAGGCCCGGACGCGGGGCCTTGGCGGCGATGTACAGCGCGTCACGCGGCACCACGATGTCGCTCATCAGCGTCCCTCCAGCGCACGAGTTGCGGTGGGGAGCGCACGCCAATTCCGGTGGCGCAGCACGGTGGCGAGGATGCACCACCCGGCCCGCACGCTGCCCTGCAACGTGCCCCCGACCTTGGACACCCCGATCCGGCGACGGTAGGAGACCGGCACCTCGCGGAAGCGATAGCCCGCCAGTGCCGCCTTCACCATCATCTCGACCGACCACCCGTAGGTGAGTTCCCGCGGCGCGAGGGCGAGCAGGTCGGCGCGGCGGATCGCGCGTAGCGGCCCCAGGTCGGTCACGCGGATGCCGTAGCGCCACCACATGATCCGGGCGACCAGGGCGTTGCCGATGATCTGTTGCGGGGTCATCGCGCCCGCTTCGCGCGAACCAAGGGTGCGCGAGCCGACGACGAGGTCGACCTCGCCGTGGAGCAGCGGTGCCAATACGCGCGGGATGTCCGTCGGGTCATCGGCGGCGTCGCCATCGAGCAGGAGGATCAGGTCGACATCGTCGGCGGCCAGCACACCGGCGAGGCACGCCTGCCCGTAACCGCGCCGATCCTCGCGCACCACCTCGGCACCGGCGGCGCGGGCTTGTGCCGCCGTGTCATCGGTCGAGCCGTTGTCGACAACGATGATCCGGTCGAGCGCCACGCCATCGAGCGCGCGTAGGCCGGCGACCGTGCGCCCGATCGCCGGGGCTTCGTTCAATGCCGGGATCACCGCCGCAACGCGGAAACGTACGCCGGTTGCGCCGGTCGCCATCCCCTGTTCCCGTTCTTCAACCATAGCGCCCCGCTTTCTGGGATCGAGAAACATCGCCGGGATCGTGGTCGTTAGAGCAATAGCCCTGATTCCCAGGATAGGGAGGAGTTCTTGCGAGATTCTTACAAGACCGTTACGAAAACGTTCGGAGATCCTTGCTCGAATCTTGCCCATGCCGCGCGGTTTTGTGCCGGTAGCTGGCGGCGGATGCGTCGCGGGTCCGGCCCTGCCGTTGGTGGGAATCAGGCACCGCACGCCGATCGCTGAAATACCGTAAGATGTCGGTAAGACTTGTGAGCGTTTCGTAAGGGTTGTCGGGCATCATGGTGATCAAGCGCTGTGCGGGTGGTCGCGTAACGACCTGCCCCGCAGTCGCGCCGCCGCTGTGAAACGCTACTTGGACCTGGGGCCACGATGGTCCACTCGCTGGCGCGGGTACGCCCGAACGAGGGAAAGCGATGGCGATCGAGAGCAGCATGGTGACGAATCAGCCCGCGACCTGGCCCGTGCAGGCAACGATCCTCCTCGTCGATGATGAGGCGATCGTCGTCGAGGTGGTGGAACGGTATCTCCTGCGCGACGGCTACAAGGTCCGCGTGGCGCGCGACGGTGCCACGGCGCTGGAGATGGCGCGCGGCGAGCGCCCCGATCTGATCATCCTCGACGTGATGCTGCCCGGCCTCAACGGCCTCGATGTGGCCCAGCGCCTGCGCGTCGAGAGCCGCGTGCCGATCATCATGCTCTCGGCGCGCGGCGAGGAAACCGATAAGATCATCGGCCTGGGCCTGGGTGCCGATGACTACGTCACCAAGCCGTTCAGCCCGAAAGAGTTAGTGGCGCGGGTCGCGGCCGTCCTGCGGCGTACGGGGACGGAGATCGCCACGGTGAGCGTCGATCCGCAGGCGCTCCGCTTCGGGGCGCTGCGGATCGATCCGCGCGGGCGGCGGGTGACGCGCGACGATCTCGCGCTCGACCTGACCGCACGGGAATTCGATTTGCTGCTGTTCCTGGCGAAGCACCCCGAGCAGGTCTTCACGCGACAACAGTTGCTCGATCAGGTCTGGGATTTCGAGTTTTATGGCGATCCGAGTACCGTGACCGTCCACATCCGGCGGTTGCGCGAGAAAGTCGAGCCCGATCCGGTGCGCCCACGGTATCTCAAAACGGTCTGGGGCGTCGGCTATAAATTCGAGGTCTAAAGGCAGACCGTGGTGCCGTTAACGAAGTCTGATCGGTGCATGCTGCAATTGCCGGGCGCGTCGGTGGCGAGGTGGAGTGTGTCAGGATGGCGACTGCGGGCGCCGTGAGTGGTGAAGCCAAAGCTGGGAGCATGCCCCACGTCGGCGGTCGGACGTTGCCGTACCGGGCGCTGCTCACCCGCGTCGGCGCGGTGGCCGTTGCTGCCTGCCTGGCGGCGGTGCTGACCTTCCGTTGGCTCGGCGCGGGGCAGCGGGATGCGCTCACCGTCGCCGCGTTCATGCTCTTCTCCGGGTGTCTCTCGCTGGCGGCGGGCTGGGCGCTCCTGGTCGGCGGGTGGGATCGGCGGGGCGGCTTACGACTGACCCTCGTGGCGATCAGCGTCATCGGGCCGGTCTTCGTGTTGATGAACGTGTCGTTCACCGCCTGGTTGATGTTCCTCTCGGCGCACGACCTGGGCCTGCTCACCCTCCTGCTCGGTTTCGCCCTGACCCCCGGCATCGCCGTGGCGACGTTGCTGAGCGGGCGAATTGAGGCGACGATCGGCAATCTGAGCAGCGGTGCCGCACGGATGGCCGACGGTGATCTGACCACGCGCGTGCGCGCCGATGGCGTCGCGGAGCTTCGCTCGTTGGCGAACTCGTTTAACGACATGGCCGCGCAACTCGAAGTAGCGGCCAGTGAACGCGAGGAAGTCGAACGCGCCCGCCGCGATCTGATCATCGCGGTGTCGCACGATCTCCGCACGCCACTGGCGTCGTTGCGCGCCCTGTCGGAAGCCTTGCGGGATGGGGTGGTCGATGACCCCGAGGGGGTGCAGCGCTATCTCGGGCTGATGGTCGGGGAAACGGAACGGCTCGACCGGTTGATCACCGATCTCTTCGAGTTGGCCCGGTTGGAGTCCGGCGCGTTCCATCTCGATCTGGCCCCGAGCCCGGTCCAGGATCTCGTCTCCGAGGTCTTGGATCGGATGACGGCGCAGGCGGGCCGCAAAGGGTTGCAATTGGTCGGCGCGGTCAGCGGGGAGCCCCCGCCGCTACTGGTCGACGCGCAGCAGGTGACGCGGGTCTTACTCAATCTCGGGCAGAACGCGATCCGCCATACCCCCGCCGATGGCAGCGTCACCATCGGGGCGCACGCGGCGGGGTCGTCGGTTGTGCTGGAAGTGCGCGACACGGGGGAGGGGATCGCGGCGGAGGATTTGCCGCGCGTTTTCGAGCGCTTCTATCGTGGCGATCCCGCCCGTACCCGTGAGGCCGGGGCGGGACTGGGCCTGGCGCTGGCGCGCGGGATCGTCGAGGCGCACGGCGGCAATATTCGCGTCGCGAGTACGCCGGGCAGTGGGAGTTGCTTCACGGTGACGCTCCCCGTCAGTTAGCGTGTACCCGGTCGGCGGAAGGCGATACACGAGTTTGCGGCAGATCCTTGGGCGGGTTGGGCCGCGATCCCTCGCGTCTCTGCGGCGTAGAGCCGACTCGCCGCCCAACGAGAACGACCACCACACCCGACTATCACACCCGACTATCACCCCGAGCTCGACGTCGGGCAGACCCTAGCTACCCACCCGTTATTCTCGGTTACGATAGGCGGGCGCTGCGAGGGTCGCCGCCACCGTGGCGCTGGCACCTTGGGTCTCCAGCTGGCGCAGGAGCCCGGCCAGTTCGGCGACCCACGCCTCGTTCTCGACCAGATCACCGAACACGCGCCGGACCGCCAGCACCGGCCGTGGATCGGTCGTGCTCAGCGCGGCAAGTGGACATAATTCATCGGCGTGGCGATCGTTGATGGCGATCGGCACGCCCTGCTCGTCGATACCCCGCAGGTAGCGGATGAACCCGGCCACGACCAGGGTCAGCAGCCGGCGGGGGCGACCCTGCGCCAGTGCCTCGATCAGGGATGGGATAACGAACTTCGGCATGCGGTCTGAGCCATCCGTCGCCAGGCGCGCGAGGGTATCCGCGATCGCGGGATTCGCGAACCGTTCGAGCAGCGTGCGCTTATACTCCGCCAGATCGATGCCCGGCACAGGGGCGAGCAAGTCGGTGATTTCGTCGTCCATGAAGCGCGCGGTCAGGCGCAGGAAGTCGGGATCGGCCAGCACCTCGTGGGCGTAGCGAAAGCCCGCCAGATAGCCGAGATAGGCCAGCGCCTGATGGCTGGCGTTCAGCAGCCGCAGCTTCATCGTCTCATACGGCTGCACATCGGAGACGAATTGCACGCCGACCTCCTCCAGCGGGGGGCAGCCGTTGCAGAAATGGTCTTCGAGGACCCACTGCCTGAACGGTTCGGTGACGACCGGCCAGGCGTCGACCAGGCCGAAGGTCGCGGCGATCTGCGCCCGGTCGACATCGCTCGTCCGGGGCGTGATCCGATCCACCATCCCGTTCGGGAAGGCCACGTTGGCCTCGATCCACGCCGCCAACCGTTCGTCGCGCAGGCGCGCGAACGACACGACCGCGTTACGCGCCACCGTCCCATTGCCTTGTAAGTTGTCGCAGGACAGCACGGTGAACGGTGCAACACCCGCCGCGCGGCGGGCGGCGAGCGCGGTGCAGAGGTACCCGAACACCGTTTGGGGTGTTTCCGTCGCCCAGAGGTCGGCGCGCACCGCCGGGTTGTCGGCATCGAACAGCCCCGTGGTGTCATCGATCAGATACCCACCCTCGGTGATCGTGAGGCTGACGATCCGGGTGGCCGGATCGATCAGCAGCCCCAACGCTCGGCCGGGGTCGGCTGGCGCGAAGACGCATGCGGTCAACGCGGCGATCACTCGCGCGGTATCACCGCGGGTGCCGCGCTCGACAAGAGTATATAAGCAGTCCTGCGGGCCGAGGGCCTCGGTCATCTGCCGGTCACTCGGCAAGAGTCCGATGCCGCTCTCGCCCCAATCGAAACTGATCCGGCGTTCGGCGAGATCATCCAGGTAGACCGCCTGGTGGGCGCGATGGAAGCCACCCACCCCCAGATGGACGATCGACCGCCGGAGTTTGCCGCGATCATAGGTCGGCAGCGTCACCCGTCCGGCCAGGGACGATAGGGTGGCCGCATTGAGCGGCTGCATGGCGGGCAGCATCGACCCGGAATTGTTCACATCCACCTCATGCTCCATCGGTCAGGCCGGTGCTGCCGTCGCTCCCGGTGATTTGCGCCGCGGATGGGGCCTGGCCGGGAGCGACGGCCTCGAATCGCCGACGAGCCAGCCGCGCAACGCCGCTGCACGGGACAATTGACCGTGATGGTGGCGAAGTTGTCAACCACGAGTACCGTGTCCCCTCGCCCCCTGCGACAGCCGCGGTCGGCCCGCGTTCACGGACAGGTAGCCGCTAAGCGGCCCAGTTCGACAACACCGCCTCCTGCCTTTCGCGGGCGACGGGCGGCGGGTAGCCGAGGGTGGGGTGGCGACGGCGACGATCATACCGGGTCTCGATCCCTGCGAGGGTGGCCGTTCGCGTCGCCGCGCGACCCGGCCAGGCCCGGGTGTTCAGCCGGCGGGATTCAGCCCTGGGGTTGCGGGCCGCTGTGAACATCGTTAATCAGGCTTCCGTATCGGCCCTCCCCCGGTGGAGCGCGCTCGTGCGCCCTCCCGCCTCGCGCGTGCTGAGCAATCCGGTTGATCAAGGTTGGCACGTACCGATCGGCTGGTGCCCTGGCTCAACCTAATTCCGCCGCCGATTGGGCGAGGTCGTAGACCGGGAAACGGTAGTCACACTGGACATCGACGACGAAGATGGTGCTGCTGGCGAGGCCGCGTTCGAGCGCTTCGCGGAGTTGCTCGGGTTGCTCGACGCGCATCCCATCGGCCCCGAAGGAGCGGGCGAACGCGACGAAATCCGGCCCGTCCAGCGCGGTCTCGCTCGCGCGACCGTAGGTGCGCTCCTGCATCCCGACGATCATCCCGTATTGACGGTCGTTCAGGATGACAATAACCGCATTTAAGCCCGCCTCGACTCCCGTGGCAAAGTCGGCGCTCGCCATCAAGAAGCACCCATCGCCGGTCACCGCGATGACCTTCTTGTTCGGGTACGCCGCCTTGGCCGCTAAGGCCGCCGGGAGGCCGAAGCCCATCGCCCCCCAGTAGCCTTCCGGGATGAAGGTGGTGCGATTCAACGTTTGCAACACCAGGCGTGTCCACTGATTATGGCTGCCGATGTCCCCGAGGACGATCGTGTCGGCATCCACGATCTCCGGCAACACGTCGAGCGCCATGGCGTAGTGGAGGGGGCGTGCCTGGCCGTATTCCCGGCGGATCCCCTCACGGATATGCTGACGCAAACCGTCTTTCCCGCGGACGATCCGCTCGCGCAATGGCCTATCCACGGGGCGTTGCTGGTCGCCGCAGGCTTCGATGAGTTGGCCGAGCGCGACCTGCACATCAGCCACCGCGCCGTCGCTCGCCCGCGGGTCTGGCAGATCGCCCGTTTCACCGAGCCAGATACCGACCACGGGTGCGGTAGCGGCGGCGAAGAGCATGTCGGCATGGCCGGTGCCGCCGCGCTCGCCGACGGCCACGATCAGATCGGCCTCGCCCGCCAATTGGCGCTGCAACGGCGTGTGCGTGTACAGCGCGAGTTGGCCGGTCGAGAGGGGGTGCGTGTCGGGCAGCGCACCGGCGGCATCCCCCGCGAGGATCACCGGTGCCTCAAGCAACTCGGCCAATTCGGCCAGCGCCTCGTCCGCGAAGGTCGCGCGCACGCCCTTACCCGCCCAGATGACCGGTCGCTGGCTGCCCCGGATCGCTTTGACGAGCCGCGTGAGCGTTCCATCCTCAAGCCGTTGGGGTGTGATCGTCTGGCGCTTGTACCGGTCCATCAGGGTCGCGTCCGCCAGCAGGACGTCTTGCGGGATCTCGATGTGGACCGGGCCGGGTCGTCCGCTGGTCGCGATGGCAAAAGCGCGGGCGAAGGTGTGGGGGATGTCCTCCGGCCGCTCGATCGCCACGCTCCATTTGGTGACCTCCGCGAACATGCGGATCAGGAAATCGGGCTTGTCCACCCCGTGGAATGACTCATACGAGGCCCCGGTCGGCACGGCACCGCTGATGTGGATCAGCGGCGACGCCGCCATATACGCCTGCGCGACGCCGGTGAGGGAGTTGGTAGCGCCGGGTCCGGCGGTGACCAACACCACGCCCGGCTTGCCGGTCAGTCGCCCGTAGGCGTCGGCCATGCCGCTGGCGTTGGTCTCGTGCTTCACGGTGATATGGCGGATTGTCGGTGCGTCGGCGAGCGCGTCGTAGATCTCGAGTACGTGCGAGCCGACCAACCCGAAGATGTGCGCCACCCCCTCGGCCTTAAGCGCCTCGATCACCGCCGCGCCGCTACGCTGTTTGATCTGTGTTCTCTCGCCTGTCGCCATCCCGCCGCTCCCCACTCGTGGCACCTATCGCCCCCGCGTCGCCCGCAGTATCAACGCGCAGCTATCGGATTGCAAGGACCAGCGCGGCGCGGCGGGTATCGCTTATTGTGATTGCCGCGTTGTCGGGCATCCGGTGCGGGGTGGTCAAGCGGGCAGCGCACCGACCGCAGCGGCACCTGACGGGGCGATGCCCGACGGAGTGGCGACGAATCGATTCCCGCCGCCATCAGCGCCCTCCCGCCACGGTAGCGATGAGCGATTATCCGCTCGCGCAACGCGAGGGCGGGGCTGGCCCCGGTGCTTGGCACGAGGTATGCAAGAGGGGATGATGTCGGGCTGGCGTGGACGATCACCCCTCTCTGCGGCAAGTGAATTGGATGGAGAACCGATGGATGGCGAACGACGGGCTGGCGGGGTACGAGGGATGCGCGTGTTACGCGAGATTGGTAAGGGGATGCTCATCGGGTGCTTCGCCGGGATCCCTCAGGTCATCGCGGCACAGGTTGTCGGCGCGCTGCTCGGGCGTCGTGAGCGCGCCGACATCGCCCCCCGCCTGATGCAGAACATCGCCAAGCAATTCGGGGAATCGCTCTCGCGGCCGCTACGCTGGCTCCTGGCGACGATATTTCATTTCAGCTACGGGGCCGGTTGGGGTGCCGTGTACGCCGCGACCCATCAGGCGCGAGCGATACAGCGCGTCCCGGCGTGGCTGTCCGGCGGCGTCCTCGGGGGGCTGATCTACGCTGTCGCGTTCTCGCGCGTGGGGGCCGGGACCCTTGTTGGCGCGGAGCGCCACCCCGACCGGCGGGAGAATCGCGAGTTGGCGGTCCAGTGGACGTCGGCACTCTCGTTCGCGCTGACGCTCGCGTATACGTATCGCGCGCTACGCGGTCGTTCGTGAAGGGGGCGGTGGTGCAAGGGATAGCGAAGCGTGCATACGACGCGGTCGTTGTCGGTGCCGGTCCCAACGGACTCGCGGCGGCGGTGACGATGGCCGAGGCGGGGCGTTCGGTACTCGTGCTGGAGCAAGCCTCGGTCATTGGTGGTGGCGCACGCTCGGCGGAACTGACCCTGCCCGACTTCATCCACGACATTTGCTCGACCGTCCATCCGCTCGGGATCACCTCACCGGCCTTCCGGCGCATGCCGCTGGAGGCGCACGGGCTCGAATGGATCCAGTCGCCCGCCGCCGTCGCCCACCCGCTCGACGGTGGCCGGGCGGCGATCATGGAACGCTCGGTGCGGGCGACCGCCGCCCTCCTCGGACGGGACGGCCCGGCCTATCGCGCGCTCTTCGAAGACCTCGTCGCCCGCTGGGACCAGCTCGCCCCCGAGATCCTCAAGCCGCTCCTGCATCTCCCCCGCCATCCCTTGCTGCTGGCGCGCTTCGGTTTGCCGGCCTTGCTCCCGGCGAGCTGGCTC